>JAKIWY010000215.1 GCA_022749835.1 Thermoplasmata archaeon
CCTCGTTGCGCCCTCCCAAGGTCGCAATCCGTGCCCCCCCGGTTGAGACAGAGTATTTGAGCCCCCAAAGCCCCATGGAACGTGTATCGATGGGCGGTGCAGCACTCCGGGGTTCCCTGTTCGCCGCCGCCCTGGTGGCTCTGTTGCTGCTGCCATCGCTGGGTACGGCGGGCCCGGCCGCATCGACCGGCGCAAGCGCCTCCTCCGCCTCGATCCGACCGGCCGTCCCTACACTCCCCGCGATCTTCCAGCTGCCTTGGGCGGAGCGGGCCGGCTACGATGCGGCACATGCCTCGGAGGTCTCTGCCGTGGCGCCGCTCACCGGAAATGTGACGGTGACTCTCACCCTACGGCCCTCGGACCCGGCGCTCTTCCAACCACTCCGCTCGGGGGCTCGCCCCCTTACCCCGGTTCAGCTCGGCGAGAGGTACGGGCTTCCCGCCGCCGACTACTCCACACTCCTCTCGTACCTGGCGGGAGAAGGGTTGTCGGTCCGCCACACGTTCTCGGACCGTCTCAGCCTGACGGTCGACGGTCCCGCGGCCCGGGTCGACGCCGCGTTCCAGACGACGCTCGAGAGCGGCAGCTACATGGGCCGCGTGGTCCATTTTCCGCTTTCGGCCCCGCGCCTGCCGCCACTTCTCGAGAACTCGGTCACGGCGATCTCCGGCCTCTCCGGCGGATTCAGCACGTTCACCATGCCGTTTTCCGCCGCTCCCCTTCCCTCGGCGGGCCGAGCCTCGGCCTCCCCGAGCTTCGTCTACCCGACCCAGCTGCACTCGATCTACGATTTCGACCGACTGTACAACCTCTCGGGAACGCCCCACTTCGCCACCGGCGTGGGGATCGCCCTCGTGCTCTGGGGCGACGGGTACGCACCGGGGGACCTCAACACGTTCTTCTCGAACGACTATCCTTCGGCCTTCCCGTCGGTGAGCTGGGCCGGCTACCCCGTCGACGGCGCCCCTGTGCCGAGCCAGATGGCCCTGAGTGACCCCAGCCACGCGCCTCGCGAGCTCACCCTCGACATGGAGTGGGCCGGCTCGGCGGCACCCGGGGCGACCCTCAACGCCGTCTACGCGCCGGACGGGCTCGCCGCCAACGGCTACTCCCCATCGGACACTGGCCTCGAGGACGCCCTCAACACGGCGATCACGATCCCGGGGGTCCAGGTCGTCTCCATGTCGTTCGGAGCGACGGACGGCGGCGACGCCGCGTTCCAGGCGGCCTACACCACCTCCTTCGCCAAAGCGATCTCGATTGGCATTACGGTTCTCGCCGCCTCCGGGGACAACGGTGGGCTCACCCGTGGCGCCAGCTGCACCGGCGGGACCGACCCGCAGTTCCCCGCGTCCTCGCCGGACGTACTGGCGGTCGGTGGTACTGCCCCCGTATTCTCGACGAACGCGCTCGGGCAGGTGACCGGTCTTCAGAACGAGCCGGCCTGGAACGGCTCGGGTGGGGGGTACTCGAGCGCCTACGCGTCGCCGAAGTGGCAGACGGTGGGAAGCGCGGCGACCCCGATCGCCCAGAACGGAGGGGCGCGCGGACTTCCGGACGTCGCCGGGCCGGCGGCGTACGACTTCTTCTACTACGACGGCGGACCCTCGGCCGGGATGGGAACGAGCTTCGCCACCCCGATGTGGGCGGGGCTCATCGGCGAGCTCGATGCAGTTCGCAATTCTTCGCTCGGTCTCGTCACACCGCGCCTCTACCAGATCGGAGCGAAGGAGTCCAATCAGACGACCGCCGCGGCGCTCGTCGACGTCACCGACGGGGCGAACTGTCTCGGAAACGCCCAGGTCGGTTGGGACACCGCCACCGGCTGGGGAAGCCCGCGCGCCTACCTGCTGTACCGCGACCTCTCCTCGACGTTCGTCACTCTGACGATCCTCTCCTCGCCCAGCTCGGTCGTCCCTGCCGGCACGTACACGACCACTCTTCAGGTGACGAACGCGACCAGCCACCTTCCGATCCCCAACCTACCGGTCACGCTGACGCTGAGCTCCCAGGGCTATACCGGACCTTGCAGCGGAGTCCTCGGCACGGCGGCGCAGAACACCGACACGAACGGCACGGTCGCGCTTTCGGTCTCGCTCCCGGACTGCTACTTCGGGTCGAGCGCCGGGGTCGACGCCCTGGTCGCCGCCGGCGGGTACTACGGGGAAGCGTCCACGTCGGTCGCCGTCAACCTGCTGGGTGTCTCCGGGGTCCTCGCGATCTTGAAGGTCTGGCCGTACAACCTGGTCGCCTTCGCCCTGATCATGACGGTCGTCATCGGCATCGGTTGGAAGGTCGGAAACTGGCGGCGTCGGCGCGACGTGTCCCGTCGCCGTACCGCCGGCCCGCCGCCTTCCGAGCAGCACCCCGATGGCACGGGGCCACCGCGCTCGCCGGCCCCTCCTCCGGCCGCGAATCCACCCGCTCCCTCCGATGGGCCGGCTGGGCCGCCCAGCGCCGTGATCCCCGCTTCTCCACCTCGGGTGGTCGCCTCGACCTCCTCGCCCGACTCCGCGGCGGGACCCGTCCGGCCGATGGAGACCCCGACGGAGGGTCCCGTCGCAGCACCCAACGCCATACCGGCCCACGTGCTCGACCCTCCGCGCTCTGCGCCTCTCTCCCCTCCTCCCCCGGCCCCGTCCACCGCCCCCTCGGCGGTTCCCTGCCTCGACTGCGGTTTCCCGCTTTCGGCGTCGGCCCGCAAGTGCCCTTTGTGCGGAAGCAACGTGCCCGAAGCGGCGGGCTGAGCCGTCTCCCCCGGGTAGCGATCGCCCGAGGCGAGGCTTGAGGGCCGAGGGGCCGTCCCGTCAGTGGGGGGTCAGGTGGAGGTTCGACTCGGTGGGCAGCGTCGGATCCCCGGAGATCCTCGTTCCGTTCACGTCGTGCATGTCGAAGGCGGCGAGCAACTCCCGGTGGCTCGCCCAGTACTCCGGATTCCATTCCATGATCACGTGCTTGACCCGGC
>JAKIWY010000216.1 GCA_022749835.1 Thermoplasmata archaeon
CCAGGGAGAGCGTCCCTTCGCCCTCCGATTCGCGGCCGCGCAGCCCGTGTTCCGAAGCTCCTCGGCCTCGAGCGCCTGAACCCATGAGGTCGGGGATCTCGTCGAGCGCACGCGTCTGCTCGGCGAGCTCGCTCTCGGCATCGTCCTCTTCCCGAGTGCCGCTGCGTCGCTCCTCGCTCATCTGGGAGAGCTGACGGACGAGGGTGAGCCACACCTTCCCCTGGCTCGCGACGGCGTGCTCCATCCTTTCCTTGAGCTCGTTCGTACGCTCGGTGAGCTCGCCCTCGAGGCGTCGGATCTCGCGGGCGACGTCCCGGCGCAGAGTGGCGACGTGGGTCTCGAGGTCCGTGGAGGTCTGCGGGCCCTTCTGGACGTCTGCGATCCTCAACCAGGTCTTGCGGACGATCGGGACGAGCCGGTCGGCGAGCACCTGCGTGCGCCGGTCGAGGTCGTCCAAGTCGGCGCGCAGCGTCTCCTCGAGCCGGACGAGCGCCTGCGTGCGGCCGGCGAGGTCCTTCTCGAGCAGGTCGAGGCGACGAGTCGCTTCCCCCTGCTCGAGCTTTAAGACCTCCCCGATCGCGGCGGTCCGCTCTTCGAGAAGCTTCTGGGTCTCGGCGCGCATCGGCTCGACCTGCGAGCGGATGCGGTCGCGCACCGCCGAGTCGAAGCGGGGGGTATCGAGGGTCTTCGAGATCGCCCCTTCGAGCTCCGCCTTGAGCCTCGCCAGGAGCTCGAGGTACTTCTCTCGCTCCCGGTCGATCCCCTCGCGAAGCCGCTGGTCGAAGTACGATTGCATGCGGACCTGCAGGTCGGCGACCGCCTGGACCCCGGCCTCCTTGACCTCGGCGAGCCGCGTCTCCCCGCCGGACTCGAGACGGCCCTCGAGTTGGAGGGCCCGCTCGTCAAGCAGCTTGTTCTGGCGCGCCTCCTGGGAGGTGAGCATCGCTTGGATCTTCTCGAGCGTCTCGCGGCTTCGACCATCGAAGACCACGCCCATGCGCAGCTCCAGGTCCTTCGCGTCCTTGGCCCGGCGGGATTCGACCTCGAGCAGGCGCTGGGCGACCGAGTCCTTGACCCGGGTCTCGAGCTGTTCCCGCATGCCGATCTCCCGGTCCGCGGCCTCGCGCAGATGCAGGTCGAGCTGGGTAAGGAGACCGGTGCGAAGATCGTCCTCGCTCTGGCTCATCTGGGTCTGGATCTGCTGGAAGGAGCGGCCGAACTCGGTGCGCAGCGATTCGGAAAGCTGGTCGGAGTTCAGGCGTTTGTCCTCGAGGCTCTTGTCGGTCAGTTGGGCGAGCCGCTCCTCGAGGAGGGCCCGCAGGCGCTTGTCGGCCTCCGGGCTCACCGCGTTCGCCTGGGCGGCGACACGGGTCCCGACCTCCTCGAGCTTCCGGGTGAGCTCGGCGCGAAGCGCCTCGGTCGTGCGCCCGAGGTTCGTTCCCCATTGCTCCTTGATCTCGGAGACGCGTAGGTCGATCGCGCTCTTGATGCGGTCGTCGACCGGTGGCGGCACCACGCTCGCCTGGGCGGCGACGCGGGCTCCGACCTCCTCGACCTTCCGGGAGAGCTCGGAGCGCAGCGCTTCGGTCGTGCTCCCGAGCGTCGCCCCCCACTGTTCCTTCACCTCGGAGACGCGCTGGTCGATGGCGCTCTTGATGCGGTCGTCGACCGGCGGAGGGACGATCAGCGATTGGGAGGAGATACGGTCCTCGAGTCCCGTGAGCTTCTGTCGGAGGTCGCTCCCGAGCTCTTCGACGCCCCGGCTCTGCGCCTCCATGGAGTGGCGCGTGAAGGGACCGAACCGGTCGTCCAGGATCGCCCGGACGCTCTCTTCGACTCCCTGCTTGATCGCGCTCTCTTGGTCGGCAAGCTGCGTGCTTACCTCCACGAGCTTCGCCTCGAGCTCGCCGTGCAGAGCTTGGATCTGGCGGCTCTCGGCTTCGGCGACCTCCTGGAGACGCCGCTCGACGGTGTGCCGGATCGATTGGGAGGACTCCGTCTGCTGGACGCCGGTCTGCGTCGCTTGCGCCTGAAGACGTTCCTGGACGACCCCGTCGAGGTCTCCG
This sequence comes from Thermoplasmata archaeon, assembly GCA_022749835.1. Classification (GTDB taxonomy): domain Archaea; phylum Thermoplasmatota; class Thermoplasmata; order Lutacidiplasmatales; family UBA184; genus Lutacidiplasma. Next base: position 2,067 of record JAKIWY010000216.1, read on the forward strand.
AGCGTCTTGCTCAACCGGGCCGCGGCCTCCTGCTGGAAGGCAAGCAGCCGCGCGTCGATGATCGCAGCGATGCGGGCCTCGCTGACGTCCGGGCCACCGGTCCTAAGGGCCAAAGCGGCCTGGACACGGTCGTCGACGCGGCGCATCAGCTCGCGCTCCATCTGGGCCCGCACCGCGGCCGGTTCGACCGGCGGTGGTGGGAGGGAGGGCGCGCCGATTGGCCCGATCACGGTGGGGGAATTCGCCGTGGGGAGGGGCCGGGGGGGAGTCGACGCGCCCGTCATCGTCGGTGAGGAGGACTCGGGAATGGGAGGCGAGATCGGACCCGCGGGAGCCGGAGAGGAGGGCGGCGCCGGGGCGGCGGGTGCCGCTCGGGGCGGGGGCGAGGGCCTCGGGGAGGCGGTCGGCGCACTCGCGGTCGGGGGAGGTATCGAAGCCTCGATGGGGGGAGAAGGCGCTGCCGGAAGAAGGGACGGGTCGTCGCTCACCGAGATCGGCACGACCTCGGGGCCGGTGGGAGCGGCGGCGATCGGTTCAGCGCCGCGGGATAGCCAGTTCGGGTGGCCGGGAGCGGAGGGACCGGCGGCCGTGGCCGCATCCGACGACGCGGGGGCAGCTCCGGAGTCCTCGGTGGCGGGTTCACCGGCGGTCTCAGGTACCCGGGCCCGGATGTACTCCTGCGCCCGCTTCGCGGTCTCGACGCTCACGGGGACGTGACGGCCCCGCGAGCGCTGGAGGAGGAGGGCGGCGCTCTCCATCGCCGTCGCGATCCGCCACATCTCCTTGCGTCGGTCCTTGCCTCCCTGGCGCTCGGGTTCCGAGAGGTACTGCTTGACCCGGGA
>JAKIWY010000217.1 GCA_022749835.1 Thermoplasmata archaeon
GCCGGTCATGGCCGCCGCGGACCGCTTCCGGTTGGTCGTCCGGGGGACGGCGGGCCACGCCGCCGCGCCGAACCGGGGTCCGGATGCCATCCTGGTGGCGAGCGAGATCGTGCAGGGCCTTCAGGCGCTGGTCAGTCGCGTGAGGGAACCGGTCGACCCGGTGGTGGTGAGCGTCGGAATGATCCACGGTGGGACCCGGCACAACATCCTTCCTTCCGAGGTGGAGATCGACGGGACGGTTCGCACCTTCCGGCCCGAGACGCGGGAGCTCTTGGAACGTCGGCTCCGCCAGCGTGTCAGCCACATCGCCAAGAGCATGGGGGCACGCGTTTCCATCCGGTACATCCGGGGCTACCCGGTCACGGTGAACACCCCGGAGGCGACCGACACCGTGGCGAAGGCTCTCATCGGGGAGTTCGGAGAGTCGCGGGTCGTCGAGCTCGAACGGCCCCTCATGGGAGCGGAGGACTTCTCCCGATACCTCGAAAGGGTCCCGGGGACGTTCCTCTTCCTCGGGGTCGGCACGCCGGGCCGCTTCGCCTCCCTGCACAGCCCCGAGTTCGCTCCCCAGGAGTCGGCGTTAGTGGTCGGCGCGGCGACGCTGGTCACCGCGGTCGACGCCCTCCAGCGGGGCGCGCGATGAGCCTCGAAGGATTGCGTTCCGAGTTTCCGGCCCTCGTCCCGCGCGAGGGAGTTCGACCCCCGGTCTACCTCGATTCGGCGTGCATGTCGCTCGTTCCCCGGCCCGTGATCGCGGCGATGGAAGAGTACTACCGAGAGTACCCGGGGTGCGCCGGGCGAAGCGTGCACCGATTCGCCGAAGAGGTTTCGCAGCGCTTCGAGGCTGCGCGCGACGGCTTCGCGCAGTTCCTGGGTGCGCCCGACCGCGCCGCGGTGGTGTTCGTCCGCAATGCGACCGAGGCGATCAACCTGGTCGGCCAGGGGCTTTCCTGGAAGCGCGGCGAGCGGGTCCTCGTGAGCGACCAGGAGCACAATTCGAACCTCGTCCTCTGGCAGCGCCTCGCGAAGGAACGGGGGATCCGCCTCGAGGTCCTTTCCCTGCAGGACGACGGCTCCTTCCCGAGCGACGCCTACGAGGAGGCGCTCGAGAGGGGGATCCGCCTCGTCAGCTTCTTTCATACCTCCAACTTGGACGGTCGGTCGCTCCCGGCGAAGGAGATCGTGGACCGGGCCCACGACCACGGCGCCCTCGTCCTCCTGGACGGGGCCCAGTCCGCCGCGCACCGCCCCGTGAGGCTCGCCGAGCTCGGTGCGGACTACTACGCCCTCTCCGCCCACAAGATGCTGGGGCCGACGGGGGTCGGTGTGCTCGCGGCCCAGCCGCAGGCGCTCGGCGAGGTCGCTCCGCTGATGTCGGGCGGGGAGACCGTGGAGTGGACCACACTGACCGACCACGCGCTTCGGCCGATGCCCCACCGCTTCGAGGCAGGGCTTCAGAACTACGCCGGGGTGCTCGGGGCCCACGCGGCGTTGCGATTCCTGTCGGCGGCGGGCCTAGAGGAGATCTCCGCCCACGACCTCAAGCTGAACGAGCGTTTGACGCGCGCGCTCTCGGGAGAACCTCGGCTGCGCATTCTCGGTCCCCAAGCCGCTGGCGAGCGGCCCAGCATCTTCGCCTTCGCGCTCGAAGGGATCGACCCCAACGACGCGGCGCTCTTTCTGGATGAGGGGTACGGCGTGATGGTCCGGTCCGGTCGGCACTGCGTCCACTCGTGGTACGAGAGCCGTGGGCTCTCCGGGAACGTCCGGGCCTCCCTGTACCTCTACAACTCGGTCGCCGACGTCGATGCCCTCGTGGCCGGGGTCAGGGAACTTATCGAGAGGATACCTGCCGGTCCTTCCCCGCCGTCCGCGCCGGAGCGACCGGCGAACGAGGCGGCGACCTCCGCACGGAACTCGGGAGGCGCCGCCCGTCGCCCGCGGCGCCGTTGAGTATCCGCAAGGGCACGGACCTCGCCTCGCGGCTCCCCCCCGAAAGGTGCTCTCGGCACCCCAAGGAACGGCTCAACGATACATCGGTGGTGAGGCGACCGTCGGGCGCTCGGAGTGTCCCTTGTCGGCCGCGTGTCGCTGGATCGAAAGGAGCTGCTGCTCGATGCGCTCGGCCTCGTGGTAGAGAGGGATCGGGTCGAGCGGGGTCCTCAGAAGGATCCGGTTGATCGTCTCGATGACCTTCGCGGCGGCGCGGGCATCCGGGTAGTCCGCCTGCGCCTCGGCGAGGAACGTCAGCACGTCGAACCCGCGGCGTCGTCCTTCGTTGAGGAGCACCCCGGCGATACCCGTGATGACGCCTTCGGTGAACGGGTTCATGTTCGGCTCGATGTACAGCTCGCGAGCGCGGCGGGTGCTCGCGCATCCGTAGACCTTGACCTCGGAGAGCTTCGGGGGGCGGCCGGGGTGCGGGTCCACGGCGGCCCGCTCGACCACGAGACCTTCCGGCGAAACGACGAGCGCGCAGCGCTGCTCCTGGACCCAGTCGAGGATGGCGTTGGCGAGCGGGTAGATGATGTTCGGCGCCGGGTGGAACTCGGAAACGAACGCCACGATCTTGTCGGCGACGTGGCCGGGTCGGTCGCTGCTGGGCTGGCCCGCGTAGATCCGCACCGGATGCTGCGGATTGCCGTTGCGCACCAGCGAGACGGTCGGGAACGAGGGGGACTCAACGATGCCGATCTGCTCCATGTCGAGGGTATCGATGAGATAGTTCGCGACGATCGAGCTCACGAGGCCGACGGAGGGAAAGCCGTCGATGACGATGGCGCCCTCCACGTCGACGCGCTTGACCTCGTAGATCCGGACGTCGTCCGGCCCGAGCCCCATGGCTCAGACCGACCTGTCGACGATCTGGGCGATCTCTCGGCTGAACAGGTCGACCAGGTCC
>JAKIWY010000218.1 GCA_022749835.1 Thermoplasmata archaeon
CAAGAGTCGAGGGAGACTAGCTCGCGGGCTCGATCCATCGGAATCCGCCAATCCAGGATCGCCCGGCCGGGGCCGGGTCAGGAGGGCCCGATCCAACGAACGGCGAGCGCCTTCACGTACAGATACACCTGTGCGGCTGGGGCGAGGGCCAACTGAGAGACGGATTCGGGGGTGACGCCGGCGCGGATCACCGACCCCCCGACGTCCACGTCCACGGCGATGTGGTTCGCGTCGACCCGATGGACCCGACGCACGGTTCCCGGGAGGGTGTTGCGTGCACTTGTCGCGAACCTCCCGAGGCCGACGAGGACGACCTCGGGATCGATCGCCACGGCGACACGCTCCCCGTCGGGCCGCCGGAACCCGACGAACAGCTCGGCTCCCGAGTCGAGGCGCACCCGGGGCGAGGGACGGGCGCGGTACGTCCCGTGCAAAATCGTCGACTCGAGCGGTCGTGCCGGGTCGCGTGGGACCACCTGGTGGGGCGGGCGAGACTGGCGAAGGAGTCGGCGTCCCATCGGGGTAAGGCGGGTGCCACCCTTCCCTCGACCCCCCCGGTTCGCCTCGACCACCGGCTGCCCGAGCGCTCTCGACAGCCTCCCAATGCGGGAGTTGCCACGGTCGCGCCCGATCCCCAATCGTTCACACGCCCGCACGAGGTTCTTCTCTTCCTCGATAGCGAGCAGCAACCCGGCGTCGAGCTCCGTGAGGACGACCTCTCGACCCGTTCGAGCGGGCATGCTCTAGTCCATCTTTCCTGGCCCGACGGGCCGGACCGCTTCCGCTCGGACCCTCACCTTCACGGGAGCTCCTACACCGACGGCAGGTGGGAGGGGGGACGAGGAGCTTAGCACCATCGAGAGAGAGACCCCGGCCGTTTCGAGCTGGAGGCGGACGAACGAAGGGCTGCGGCGAATTCGAAGCACCGACGCGGTCCACCCCGGTTCCGAGGCCGTCATGATCACTACCGCGTCCGCGGGGAAGCAGACGCCGTCCCGCCCCGACCTCGCGATGAGTTCTTCGGCCGGGCCGTTTGCCTTGAGACGCCCGAGCTCCTCGGGTCCGAGGACGTTCTCATAGCCCGCGAACCGCGCGACGAAAGCGTTCTGGGGGTGCGCTTCGAGTGCTTCCGAGTTTTCGTAGAAGCGCGCCGCACCGTGGTCGAGCACGAGGAACCGGTCCGCCACGCTGAACGCCGTCTCTGCGTCGTGGGTCACCAGCACCATCGGGATCCGCACCCGTTCGAGCTCCTGGCGAACGAGATCGATCAGCTGGCTCCTCGCCAGGGCGTCCACGGCGGAGAGTGGCTCGTCCCAGAGGAGGACCCTCGGCTCCGAGGCGAGCGCGCGCGCCATCGCCACCTTCTGCTGTTCGCCGCCGGAGATCTCGCCGGGCCGGGCGTCGAGGAGGGAGGAGAGACCCCAGCTTTTCGCCAGATCCTCCACCCGCTCTGCGCCGTCGGACCTGCCCCGGATCTCCAGGGGGTACTCGAGATTCCCTCGGACGCTCCGGTGAGGGAATAGGGCGAGGCCCTGCGGAACGTACCCGATCCCTCGTTGTTCGGGCGCGAGCCGGGCCAAGTCGCCCCCGTCGATCGACAGGCGGCCTCCCGCGAGCGGCACGAATCCCGAGAGGGCGCGCAGGAGCGTCGTCTTCCCGGATCCGGACGGCCCGATCACGGCGAGGGCCCTTCCCTCGGGGACCGTGAGGTCGACCGGGCCGAGCGTGAACTCGCCCTGCCGGGCCACGAGGCGTTCCACGGAGAGCTCGCTCATGTTCCCGACGCCACCCGCTTCCACCAGCTGGCACCGTGCCGGGCGCTGAGCCGCACGACGAGGAAGATCGCGAAGGCGATCAGGACGAGGAGAGCCGCCGCCGCAGTGGCGCCCTGAAGGTCGCCGATCTGGTAGAGGTTGTACACATAGACCGATACCGGGCTCGTCACCGGTCCCCCATAGGGCGGGCTCGGGTAGACTGCGTTGGCGACGATGAGAAAGCCGCCGATCTCGCTGATCGAGCGGGCCCAGGAGAGGAGCACCCCCGAGAAGACGCCGCGGGCGGCGATCGGCAGCGAGACCGAGGCGAACGCCTCCGACGGGCTCGCCCCGAGGCTGCGCGCCGCCTCGACGACCCGAGCGTCGACCGACTGGAAGGCGACCTGGCTCGCGAGGACCGTGTACGACGCGCTCACGTAGACCATCACGAGGACGACTCCCCAGATCGTCTGGATGACGGGAAGGCCCGCGGAGATGGCCAGCCGGCCGAGCGGCGCGTCCGGGGCGAACAGGAGGAAGAGCGCGAGGCCCCCGATGAGGTGCGGGAGGACGATGGGCAGGGCGACCACCGACTCGACGACCTCGCGCCCGGGGAAGCGGCGTCGGGCGAGGAGGTACCCCAGCGGCACGCCGAGGCCCACGACGACCACGAGGCTGAGCGCCGAGGCGAGCAGCGTGAACTCGAGGGAGATCCGCAGCCCGGAATCGAAGGCGGCGGACCGGATCGCGGAGAGCGGGATCGAGGTGAATAGCGCGATGATGGGGAGGATCAGGAGAAGGAGCAGCGACCCTCCGACCAGCACCTGCAGGAGAAGTGGGGCCTCGCCCCTCCAGCGGGCTGCCGGCGAGTTGGCTATGACAAGGGCCCGGGGAGTGACCACTTCCCCGGGCGCCATCGTCTCGCTCCGACCTCAGATCTCGGCCGCGAGCGCCGCCGGGAGCGCAACGGTCTCCGGCTGCAGGAGGCCGGGCAGCGCCTTGGAACCGATCGAGTAGCCGGGAAGTATCGGCGTGAACCCGTACGACTGCAGGAAGGCCTCCCCCTGGCTCGAGAGGACCAGGTGCACGAACAGGTCGCCGAGGGTCAGGTTGGCGGCG
>JAKIWY010000219.1 GCA_022749835.1 Thermoplasmata archaeon
GTTGAGGGGGCCCGGCCCTTTCCGCTGGAGCCGACCCTCCCTCCGTGGGGCGGCATCGAGGACGCCGCTGCGCCGGGGCCGCGTCTCGCCCAAGTCGAAAGCGCTACGTGATCGAGAAACCCCGGAAGATGCTCGGGTGAGCCGCCGAGCCAAACACCATGCGCATGCTCGCGTAGTCCCCTTGGCAGCCTCCTTCACTCACGGAGACCCCTGCGTTCACGCTCAGGGTGATGGTAACTCGGTAGACGTGTCCCTTCGTCAGCAGCACGGACATGGGGAGCGAAGCCAGCGCGTCGAACCTTACCAAAGTGGTTCCGTTTTGGGTGCTGTTGGTGTTCCCAAAGACGGTGGAGGTGCTGATCCCGAGACCGAACGGAGTGAGGTCCGCGAGGTAGGCGTAGACGGTGAAGCTCGCCTGCGAGTCAGCGGAGCTCGAGCTGCAGCCCACGGCGCGGGGACTTGCGACAAGCTTCTCGGTGAAGTCGAGCCAGAAGGACATCCGGAGGACCCGGTTGCCCCCCACCGGGGAGGTAAGGTTCGGACTGGTGAAGCGGAAGTCGGCCCCGGCGAACGGACTGGCGTAGTAGGGGCTCTTGCACCTTTTCGTTCCGTGCCCGGAAGCCGCCAAGGTCACGGAGAAGTGGCCGTTGGAGGCATTGAAGGAGGGGGCGCCGGGCACCGACGCCGCCCCTCCGCAGCCCGCGCCCCACGTGGAGTTGTCCATCCAGACCTGCCAGCCGGTGAACGGCGGGCCCGACGAGTACGCCGGGGCCTTGCCGATCGCCGGGGTCGAAACGAGGAGTACCGTCAGGGCGAGAAGCGACCCGGCGACGGGGCCGATACGGAAGAGGGAACGAGGTCGGGGCGGTCGTCTCCGGTCGGCCGCGGGGGGCCCCATGGGGGTCGGATGATCCGGCATCGGTTCGGCATCCTCTCCTCGGGGATAATCCCCATCAACCCGTTCACTCGGTCGGGAAAAGCCCCGGCGCGCGGTCTCGGCGCCCCGCGGACCTCAGCTTTGGCAGGACGGGCCGTGGGCCCCGGGGGCGGTGAGGAGGAACGCTGGTTTGGTCGAGGTGGCGCGGGCCTCGTTTGCCAGAATCCCGGCTCACCAGGCAGTCCCCCTCAGGGGAAGATTTCCGTTGCCTACGGCAACTCGCGGGCCATCTGGTAGCCGTTCTCGCCGTCGGAGTAGTAGCCCCGCAGCAGGTCGACCACCGAGAAGCGGAAGTGGGTGTAGAACCGGAGCGCGGTCGCGTTGCTGACCCGGACCTCGAGGGTCACCCTCCGGGTCCCGCGCATCCGGCAGCGCTCCAGGAACGTCTCCATCAGCCGGGTGCCGATCCCGGTCGACCGCCAGCTGCGGTCGACGGCGAACATGAGGACCCTCGCCTCCCCCTCCACCTGGTTGACGCCGAGGAGGAATCCGACGGGGTTCTCCGGCGGCTCCGCGGCGACCATGAACCCCTCCGGCCACTGCTGGCTCAGCGAGATGTACAGCGACGGGTCGTAATGCTCGTTCAACGAGTCCGCGACGATCGTCGAGACCCTCGGGATGTCCCGGGGATTGAAGCCGCGCAGGATCGGGCCGCGCGCCCTGGCGGGCAGCATGCCCGTCTCGAACGGCTGCGGGGCTGTGTCAGCGATACATCTCACCCGGCCCGGCGGGCTCCCCTTCCTTGGCGCGGGAGAGCGACTGCGCCTGCTGCTGGGCGAGGTTGTGGCGGACCTCCCCCTCGATCTCGCGGGCCTTCTCGCGAAGCGGCTGGGTATCGAGCACCAGCATCGGGACGAGCGGGTTGATCGTCTCGATCACCTTGGCCGCCGCGCGGGCGTCCGGGTAGTCCTTGTGGGCCTGAGCGACGATGCAGAGCACGGGGGTCGAGCGGTTGATCGCCGAGAGCAAGAGCCCCCCGGCAAAGCCGGTGACGACGCCGTTCGCGGGCGAGAAGCCGTACTTCCCGAGGAGCGGGGCGGCGGCGCGGTTCGCCATGGCGACCACGCGGGCGTCCCCCCGGATCTCCTCCTCGATCGGCTGGCCCTCGACGGCAACGATGAGCTGGATCCCCTTCGTCTCCGCCCAGTCGAGGAGCGAGCGGCTCATCGAGTTGAGCATCTCGGCGGGGGGCTGGATGTCGGAGATGGCCACGACCAACTGCTCGCAGTTGCCGTCGACCCCGCAGACGAGCTTGCTCGCGTACATGCGCACGGGGGCGCTGACGACGCCCTCCTCCATGATGACGGTCGGCGGGAACTGCTCGCTGACCATGTAGGCGACGGCGGTCATGTCGAGTGTGTGCACCAGGTAGGAGGCGGCGACCGAGCCGACGAGCCCGTGCGTGGGAAAGCCGACGATCATCATCGCGCCCTTGAGCGACTCGTCCCGGGTGTCGACGATCCGGGGTTCGCTCGCGAGCATCGCCTGGGCCATCGGCAGATAGAACCGGGACCCGCTTATTGGCCTTTGCCTTCCCTCGGTGTCATGCCGCCGCGGGGGACGTGACCTCGGCCTCTCCGGTCAGGCGTGCGGCCCGACGAGTCCGAGTGCCAACGCGGCCCGGAGGACCCCGATGTGGGTGAACGCCTGTGGATAGTTCCCGAGGGGACGATATTCGACCGGGTCGAACTCCTCGGAGAAGAGGAGCAGCGGGCCCGCGAGGTCCAGTAGCTCCCCCCAACGTCGGAGCGCGCGCTCCATCCGGCCGCAGAGCGCGAGCGCCTCGACGTGCCAGAAGGAGCAGAGGAGGAAGGCGCCCTCCGGCCCTCCTTGGCCATCATCCGCCTCGTACCGCCGCAGGAGACCGGAGCGTCCCAGGCTCCGCTCCACCGTGCCCAGGGTGGATAGCACCCGCGGGTTGGTCGGCGGCAGGA
>JAKIWY010000022.1 GCA_022749835.1 Thermoplasmata archaeon
CGATGCCATCGAGCTCGGCGCCGACGGCTTTCCGTCGGTCCGCCTCGACTACTGCAAGGGGTGCGGAATCTGCGCCGAGGTCTGCCCTCCCAAGGTGATCGAAATGGCGGGCGAGCTCGGAGGCATGGTCGCATGACGCGCGAAGTGATGTCCGGGAACTACGCCCAGTCCTACGCCGCAAAGCTCGCGCGGGTGCAGGTGATCTCGGCGTACCCGATCACCCCGCAGACCTCGATCGTGGAGAGGCTCGCCGAGTTCGTCGCGTCGGGCGAACTTCCGGCGCAGTTCGTAAAAGTGGAGTCCGAGCACAGCGCGATGCAGGTCGTGGTCAGCGCCTCGGCGCTGGGGGCCCGGACCTACACCGCGACCTCGAGCCAGGGTCTTCTGCTCATGCACGAGCTCCTGCACTGGGCGGCCGGCATGCGCTCGCCGGTCGTCATGGGCGTCGTCAACCGTGCGGTCGCACCGCCGTGGAATATCGGGGCCGACCACACGGACACCATGGCCCAACGGGACACCGGCTGGCTCCAGTTCTCCCCGGAAAGCAATCAGGAGGTCCTCGACACCGTCCTCATGGCTTACCGGCTCGCCGAGGACCCGCGGGTACGGCTCCCGGTAATGGTCAACGAGGATGCGTTCTTCCTTTCGCACACCGTTGAGCCGGTCGATGTCCCGAGCCAGGAGGTGGTGGACCGGTACCTCCCGCCGCGGGATGCACGGGCCATCCTGCGGCCGGGCGTTGCCTCTCGTCTGGGCTCGTTCACCGGCCCCGAGCATTACGTCGAGTTCCGCCACGAGCTCGCTCGGGCCACGGAGAACGTCCCAAAGGTCCTGCCCGAGGTGGAAGAGGAGTACGAGCGGCTCACGGGACGCCGATACGGCGGAGCGCTCCCGCTCTACCGGACGGAGGACGCGGACGCTGTCCTCGTGACGATGGGAACCGCCTCCACGACCGCCCGTTCCGTCGTCGACACACTGCGCGCCCAAGGGCAGAAGGTCGGCCTCGCGAGGCTGAGGATGTTCCGCCCGTTCCCCGAGGAGGAGGTCCGGCAGCTCGCCGCCCACGTTGACCGGATTGGGGTCGTCGACCGCTCCTACGTCTTCGGACCGGTCGGGCCGGCGGCGAGCGAACTTCGTTCCGCGATCTACTCCACGCCGCACCGTCCCGAGGTCCGCGGCTTCTACGCGGGCCTCGGCGGCCGCGACGTCACTCCGGGGCACGTCCGCCACATGTTCGAAGAGCTCCTGCGAACGACCGGGCCCGCCGCCCTGTGGGAAGATCTTGCGGCGATGGGGGTGGTCTCCGATGGCTAGGCTGACGATACCGGCCCAGGAGCTCATGTACCGCGGCCACGCCGCCTGTCCGGGGTGCGGCCCCGCGCTCGCGATGCGCCTTCTCCTCAAGGGCTTCGGACCTAGGACGATCGTCTCCATCCCGGCCTGCTGCTGGACGGTGATCGCAACGCCGTACCCGACCACGGCGCTCGCGGTGCCGCTCCTCGACACGCCGATCGAGTCGACCGGTGCGTCGATCTCCGGATTGCGGGCCGCCGCCGACGCCCTCGGGCTCGACGATCTCACCATCGTGGGCGTCGCGGGGGACGGCGGGACCGCCGACATCGGCCTCCAGTCGCTGAGCGGAATGCTCGAGCGCCGGACGAACGCGATCTACGTCATGTACGACAACGAGGGGTACATGAACACCGGGGTACAGCGAAGCGGCGCGACGCCGAAAGGCGCCTGGACGACCACGACGCCGGTCCAAGGGCGCTCGCGGGGGAAACCCGAGAGCAAGAAGGCGATCATGGAGATCGTGCTCGCCCACCGTCCGGCGTACGCCGCCACGCTCAACCCGGCGTTCCCCGAGGATTTCGTCCGCAAGGCCGAGAAGGCAAGAGACCACGCCGGGGCGAGGTTCCTACACGTCTACGCTCCCTGCCCGCCCGGCTGGAAGTTCGATTCCGCCGAGACGGTCGCCCTCGGTCGCCTCGCCACCGACTCCGGGGTCTTCCCGCTCTACGAAGTCGAGGAGGGAGCCTACCGGATCACCCGGAAGCTTGGGGAGCTCAAGTCGGTCGAGCCGTACCTGCGCGCCCAGGGCCGATTCCGCCACTTCACTCCGGCGGAGGTCGAAGAGTTCGCCCAGGACGTGCGCTCCGGCTGGGAGCGGCTCCTCCGTCTCGAGGCGGAAACGGCCCCGCTGCCGCCCCCCGCGAAGACCGCCGCGTCAACCGCCTGAGATCTTCGGACGACGAATGCGCGGCAACGCGCTCCAAGTCCGCCGGTAGAGATTCCGGTTCGCTCGACGGGCCGGAGTCTCGACCCTCCGCAGAATCCCTAGGTTATACCTCTCCATGGCCTACGCCCGGCTCGCCCGATCGACCTTCGGGCATTGCGGGGAGTCGGCGCATAGGCGGCAGAGTTGGGCATGTGGGAATCGAAAGGGACGAGCGGAAGGGCCGGGCGGATCCGGGGGGCGGCGACGGCAGGAGGAGCGGGGGCGGTGGTGTTGATGCTGCTGCTACTCTCGGCGATGCCGGCAGGAGCCGGCACTCCGTACCACACCTACAGCGCGCCCTACCACGGTGGGATCCTTCCCACGAGCTCGCTGACGACCTACAGCTGCCGGTCCTCGGCGATCCAGACCAAGGCCTGGCACTTCAATCTGAAGACGGGATTCGGCGGAGGCTCGGACTCCGTCGCGGCCCATGCCTGCAACCAGTCCCAGTACCGGCTCGGTGCCCAGAGCTCGGCATCCGCCTCCGGTGGCGAGGAGGTCTCCGTGGCGATCAAGGTCCCGTCCGGCACACTCAACGTGAGCGCGAACGTGACCTTCGCCTACACCGCCGCGATCCGGGCCGCCGTCGGGACGCTGACGGGCGCATGCCCCACCACGGGGTTCAACTCGACGAGTGCATCCTATTACGACGGGTCGGGCTGGTCGTACTGGCCCACGCTGAACTCCCCAATTGTTTACTCGAACCATACGTACTTCTACTACTACCACAACGGCGGAGCCTCCGGTAGCTGCAGTTCGTTCGCTTCGGTCGACGCCGGGCTCTCCGGCTTCATGGTCGCCTCGAACGGGCTCGCGGGCTACAGCCTCACGCCGAGCGCGGTGCAGGTGGGAGGGTACGTGTGGATCACGAACTCGACGTACTGGAACTGCTACAACTACACGCTCTGGAGCTACGGTGGCTGGTACAACAACTCGGGCTCCTGCTCGAGTTCCAACCAGACCCAAACGCAGTCGTGCGTCTACTCCTGCAGCTGGCCGACGATCGGCAGCTTCGTCCCGACGATGAACATGACGTTCCTGGGTTCGAGCACGTTCACGATGTGGGCGAGCCAGAACTTCTCGGCCAGCGCGAGCTGGGACCTATTCATCAATCCGTTCGCCTCCCTGCAGGTGTACACCTACGGGTTCCCGAAGGGCTCTGCCCTGAGCACGGTCAACATGGCGACCCTAGGGAACGGCGTGACGCTGCGTTCGATCACCGTGACATGAATTGGGGGGTGACCGGCCCCCCCGCTCAGGGGCGGCCGGTCACCGTGGGTGGGCTCTAGCTCGCCGTTTCGCCCGTAGCCACCGGCTTGGAGGAGCTCGCGGGCGCGGGTGAGACTCCGAACTCGGCGAAGTAGGCCCACCAGCGCACGCGCTTCTCGATGTAGTAGTCGAGGCTCCAGCGGCTCGGACCGGCCATCGCGTTGATCACGATGATCGAGAAGAAGAGCATCGCGTAGACCGCCCCTGTACCGATATCGGTCGACGAGGGACCGTACGGTCCTCCGAACGTCTCGGGCACGGCCCAGATGAACAGGCTCAGCAGGGCGCCGCCGATGTAGGCGACCTTACGCATGAACCCGAAGATCAGAGCGAGACCGAGCGAGAGCTCGAGGCTCCCGACGAAGTACACCCAGAACGCGGCCTGGGAAGTGGTCGCCGTCTGGTTGGCCCAGAAGGTGAACCACCCGGAAAGCCAGGCGGGCTGGCCGTCGGGCGAGACACTTCCCGTGAAGCTGTCGACGAACCCCGGAGCGAACTTGAACGCCCCGTCGATAAGCCAGATCAGCCCGAAGAGCACCCGGAACAGGGTCTTCAGGATCGATACGTTCCGCGACCACCAATTGCCCGTCCATCCGTCCGCCTCGCTGGGAGCTGTCACACGCCTGCCTCGGGAGTTTCGACTCCCCAACGAGTATTTGGCCGCCACGTCGCGTCGAATCGACGGGCCAAGCCCTGAGCCATATTCTCATGGCTCACGTACGAGACCAACGCGGCGCACCTCAGAGAATGGGTACGGGAGGCCAACCATTTCCTCCGTTTCTTGCGCCTGTCCGAACGAGCGGAGACCGGGCGACCCCCTTCATCGGATGGGTGGCTCGGTCCGCCTGAGCTCCAAACCGGTGCGGTCGAAACGACGACGTTGAAAGTTGCGTCAGGGGACGGGCGCACCGTTCGATATACGGCGGCGTCGCGACGCTCGTTCCAAGAGGTTTATCAACAGAAGTCAGGGTCGGCCGACTATGGCCCGCGGAAGCGTCTCGAAGTCCCATGTGATCCTGCCCGCGTTCGGAATGATGGTCCCGCGGGACCCGGTCGAACCCGTGGGAAAGACGTTCGAGGGGCTTCGCCGCCTCTCTCCGAGGCTCTCGCCGGAGATGTTCGACGTGGACGCTGACGTGCCCCGCTAGGGGCAGTTTCCTCCCGGGGCGTGGTTGGGGTCCTCCCCCCCACCACGCCCCTTCCCATCCCCCTCAGAAAAAACTCCGCTAGCCGTTCCTCGCTTCGCACGCCATGACCGGAGCACGCAGGACGGCACCCTCAGGTGCCCAGCGGGGGAGAGTTACGGAAGTATCACGCTGGTCGAACCGCTGTACGACCCGGTCCCGAGGGCGACCAAGAAGTCGCCCGATAGGGAGATCGGCGCCGTCAGCAACCAGGAATCGCCGGAGGACACCGGAGCGGTGGCACCGGTGTCGCCGTTGCACGCATGAGCCGAGGGGGATACCCACGTCCCTGAGCTGAAGTCGAATACGGCGAGCTCACAACCGGATGCCGCCTCGGCGGTCACGTACTCGCCGGGGCTCCCCGCGAGGACCCCGGAGTGATCGACGACCTCGACGGAGAGGTCGGCGGTCGTCAGGCCCGAGGTGGCCGTATCGACCGGGATCCGGTATCCGGAGGAGATGTTGACGGGGCTCCCGAACGACAGGGCGCTCCCGGGCTTCGAGCCAGGGAACGTCGGGGAGGTGGGGAGGGGGATGCCCGAAGTCGCACAGGAGCGGTTGCCGCTCCCGCTGTTCGTGGCCTGACCGGTCGAGGCGTCGACCGTCGCGTTGAAGTACGGTTCCGTCGCCGAGGAGCCGCTCGTCGGGTGGCAGAGGGTATAGGTCACCATCCACGCGGCGGGTCGAACCTGGACGCCGCCGAATCCCACCGGTCCCCCGAGGAGAAGGGCGATCGTCGCCCCCGGGTGGGCGGTGAGGAACGCCGAGCCGCCCACCGAGTTCGCGGCGGAGATCGCCTGCGGGGAGTCGGTCACCGAACCGGAGACTCCCAGCACGAGAGCGGAGAGGTCTTCGTAGGTCGTGCAGCCGTTTCCCGGGGAGAGCGTGGCCGCGAGCTGGGCGGAGCCCCCCGAGATCGTGACGACGAGGACACCGAGGGACGAGTTGCGGTAGATGAAGAGCCACAGGGGGGCTGCTCCCGCCGGTCCCGAAGCGGGAGCCGCCGGAAGCGTGAGCGATTGAGCGCCGCCGGGGATCGGGACGAGCGAGCAGTTGGGCGTGAGGTTGTATCCGGTGAAGGGGAGCGTGGCGCCGTATTGGCTCGAAATTCCCGCGGCCCCTATCAGCATCCAGCCACCTCCGCGGAACGGGTTCGTCGCCCGGTCTGCCGCGGCGCGGGCCTGGGAGAAGGTGGCGTTGCTTGGGAGGGGGGTGGGCGCACGCACAAACGGGCCGACGCCCGCGGCCCAAAGGCTACCGACGACGAGGGCCAGGACCACGACCACCGCGATCACGGCATACATCCAGCTCTTCCGGACGGTCAGACCGGCCGAGGGAGCCGGGGCGGCCGTCACCGAGGGTGGAGGGGCCGGTACCCCGGCGACGGAGGGTGCCGTCGTGGCGGGGTCTGCCGTATCGAGGGCCGCAGGCGGAGCATCCATCGCCACGGGAAACGACCCGCAAGCGACATTGGTGGCGACTTCAAGGCTTCATCGGGGAGCGAGCCGGCCAGGCCCCGCAATCTCCGGGGGCCCGATTCCGCCCCGGCTATGGCGCCGATGTTCCGGGCCGGATCCTCGCCAATATCTCCTTGCGCGCGGCGGCCGCCACGACGAGGGAATGGAACGGGTCCGTTCGCCGGGAGCGGACAGCGGCGTGGTGGGTCCAGGGAACCGGATAGCTCACCTCCCAAAGGACGAGCCGTTCGGGTTCGGCAAGCGGCAGGGAGATCGTTCGCTCACCACGAAGGGCCGAGGCGAGCCGGTCCACGGTGAGCCGACCGGTCTCGAGCTGCCGGAGCGCCGAGATGATCTTTCGCACCATCCCCCATACGAACGACGGGGCGCGAAGGTCGACGATCACCCAGTCGGCTTCCGAGCTCGCGCCCAGGGAGTGGAAGTCCCGCCAGACCGGGCCGGCCGTCCCGAGGCCGCGTCCGAACGACCGTACATCGACCGTTCCGCGGAAGAGCGCGGCCGCCTCCTTCCAGAGCGCCGGGACCTCGGATCCGGGCCTCTCCCAGTACCGGTACCGGCGCTCGAGGGCGGAACGGACCCGGAACTCCTCGGGGACCGTGGCGATCCTCGAGAAGAAGATGTCCTCCGAGACCCCGTGGAGCGCGCGAAGGAGCTCCTGCGGCCCGAGGCGCGAGGAGATCGTCATCGCGTTCCCCCGGGCGTTCACCCCGCGGTCCGTGCGGCTCGCGATGGCGATGCCCGCCTCTTCCTCGGAAGCGGCGAGGCCCAGGCGAACGACCGCGCTGCGCAACTCCCCCTCGACCGTCCGCCGCCCGGGTTGGCGCGCCCAGCCGGCGAATCCCGAGCCGTCGTAGCCGAGCTCGACGAGGTAGCGATGCGTGCCGGAGCGGGCGACCAAGGGCGGTGTCCGATGGGTCTCGCGCCGTGGGTGCGGGGGTCTCCCGGGAGGGCTTACGCCGGGGACGGTGAGCCGCTCGGGGCCGCCGCCGCCTTGTCGGCGCGGTCCAGAAGGCGGCGGAACGTCTCGAAGTGCTTGAGGAACGGGTCGGCGCGGCGGCGCTCCTCGAGCTCCCCCAGCGCGATCTCGAGCTGGGCCTTCGCCTTCGGGTCGTTCTGACGGGCCCGAACGGCGTAGACGCAGAGCACCTGGTAGTGCGGCAGGACGAAGGCATCCGTGCGAGGGGTGCTCATGTCGCCCTTGCGCGGCCGGTAGATCTTGTCGATCGGCACCTTCTCCGCGAGCGCCTTGCGGTGGGAGAAGCCCAGGTAGTGTCCCGCCCCGATGACCCGGGTGACCTCCTTGACGCTTCCGCCGAAGGCGTTCGTCAATCGGTCGCATTCGTGCCAGCACCACAGGCCGAACCCGTAATCGCCGTCGAGGTACGCCTGCCAGGCCTCGGCGTACAGCCGTCCCTCCTTCTCCTCATGGCTCAGCTCGGGGACGAGGGCGGCCCGCCAGTCGGAGACGAGGAGGTCCACGCGCATGCTGGCGGAGAACTCCTTGAACGCCGGGACTCCGGGAGGGTCGGTCATCGCCGTGGCGGGGCCGGCTGGAAGATATGCTCTCCGACCCCTCTCCGCTCCGCCCGGCCGGCTTTTACGCAAGCGCGGCTCGATGGAACGTCCGCCGCCCCTTCATCCACGTCTCTCGAATGGATGTGGTCGATCGCAGCGCTTCGTTCAAGCTCCCCGCATTCAAGATGACGAGATCCGCCGGGCTCCCCACGGTCAGCCTTCCGAGACGGGGCTCGCCGAGCGCCTCCCCCCCCCCGCTCGTGTAGAGGGAGAGCGCCTCCTCGGCCGTCAGGGATTCGGGGTCGGCCACCGAGGTCGCCGGCGGATCGGAGCGGTCGACCGCGGCCCGCATCCCTCCCCATGGGTCGAGGGGTTCGACCGGGGCGTCGCTCGATCCGGCGAGGTTGAGGCCGATCCCCTTCAGCGAGCGGAAGGCGTACGCCCATCGGGCTCGTTCCACCCCGATCCGGTCGGCCAGCCACCGGTCGCTGGTGACGAACCCGGGCTGGACGACCAGGCGGGGCTGGACCTTCTCCAGGAGCGCCCGGAGGGAGGGTGGGGTCATCGAGGCGTGCTCGATACGCGGGACGCCGACGCTGGGGACCGCGTCGAGGGCTTGGAGCGCCTGTCGAAGCGCCCGGTCACCGATGGCGTGGAGCGCGACCGGCAGACCTTCGTGCCGTGCCTCCGCGAGGAAGGCACGCAGGCGAACATCGTCGAACTGGGGCAGACCGCGCTCGCCGGGCGCATCCGTGTACTCCCCCTCGAGCCACGCGGTACGTGCGCCGAGCGCTCCATCGATCATCAGCTTGAGCCCGCTCACCGCGACCGCCGGATCGTCGTCCCCCGTTCGCCGGGGGAATCGGTGATACAGGAAGTCGGGGCGCACGTAGAAGCGTAACCGGACCGCAAGCGGCCCGGTCGCGGCGAGCGCCTGCGCGAGTTCGACCTCCTGCGCTCCAGCGCTCATGGAGGAGAGGGTCGTCAGTCCGAGCGAGGCGGCGTGATCGAGGGTGCTTCGGACCGACTCCGGGGTCGGCCGCACGTTCTCTGCGAGGTAGCGCCACAGCGGATCGAGGGCACGGTCGAAGAGCCGTCCGTCCGGGCGGCCGGAGCCGTCCCGTCCCACTCGGCCCCCCGGCGGGTCCGTCACGACCTCCCCGACCCGAAGCTCTTCGAGGGCGCGGCCGTTGAGCGCCGCCACGTGACCGCAGACCCGTACGAGGAGAACGGGGCGATCGGTGGAGATACGTTCGAGGTCCTGCCGGACCGGATAGCGAGCCAGCCGTTCCTGATCCCATCCGGACCCGAACACTGGGCCCCGCGGGTGGCGCGCGCTCCAGAGCGAGGCTCGCTCCACGAGCTCGTCGACGGAGGCGCAGCCCCGTAGGTCGACCCCTTCGCGCGAGCGCACGAGCTCTTCGAGGTGCATGTGGGCGTCGATGAAACCGGGGACCACGAGCCGGCCGCCGAGCTCGACCGTCTCGGCTCCCTCGGGCCGGGCACGCAGGACCTCGCGGCGGGTCCCCACGAGAGCCACCGCTCCTCGCTCGATGAGGATCCCTTCGGCGGCAGAACCGGTCCCGATCCGGACCGTTCCGCCGACGAACGCTACCGCGTCGCTCATTGCCCGGGGGAGGGCGCACCACCCCCGGGGACCACCCAGCGAACCTCGGACTATACGTCTAGGTAGCGGTAGAACTCATACGGGTGCGGCCGCAGGTTGAGCTGAAGCTGTTCCTCCCGCTTGAGCTCGTGCCAGATGTCGAGCACCGAGGAGCCGAACACCGGCTTTAGGAAGGCGTCGTCCGAGGAGAGGCACTCGAGCGCCTCCCCGAGGGACCCGGGGAGCTCCTTGATCCCGAGCTCGCGCCGGCGGGCCGGGGTGAGCTTGTAGATGTCCTGGTCGACCGGGGGTGGCGGCTCGATCTTCCGCTTGATGCCGTCCAGACCCGCGAGCGAAAGCGCCGCCTCGGTGAGGTAGATGTTCGCCGCCGAGTCCGGCGTGCGGTACTCGACGCGTTTCGCCCCCGGCCTTCCCTTGTGGTAGAAGGGGATCCGGACGTTCGCCGAGCGGTTCGAGCGGCTCCACGCGATGAACACGGGAGCCTCGTACCCCGGCACGAGGCGGCGGTACGAGTTCGTGATCGGGTTCGTGATCGCGCAGAGCGCCCGGGAGTGTGCGAGCAGCCCACCGACGTAGTGCCGGCAGGTCTCGCTCACCTCGGCCCACGAATCGTTGGCGTCGAAGAAGGCGTTCTTGTCGCCCGTCCAGAGCGACTGGTTCATGTGCATCCCGATCCCGTTGTCGCCGAAGACCGGCTTCGGCATGAACGACGCGATCTTGCCGTGGTGCGCCGCGACGTTCTTGATCACGTAGTGGACGTCCTGGACGTGGTCGGCCGCCGGGACGAGCTCGTCGAACCGGATGTTGATCTCGGCCTGCCCGGCGGTTGCCACCTCGTGGTGGTGGGCGTCCATCGTCATGTGGAAGTTGTCCGCCAGGATGTTGCACATCTCGCTGCGCATCCCCTCCAGCGCGTCGTAGGGGGCACTGCGATGGTAGCCTTCCTTGAAGCGGATCGACCCGTGGCCGTCGCTCGCCTGCCATGGAGATTCGGCGCTGTCGATGAGGTAGCCCGCGCCGCCCCATGCGTCGCGCACGGCATTGGCGGAGGGGATCAGCTTGACGCTGTCGAACACGAAGAACTCGACCTCGGGACCCCAGTACGACCGGTCGTAGCCCGCGTCGGCGAGGACCTTGACCGTCCGACGGGCGATGCCGCGGGGGTCGTGGGAGTACGGCTCCTTGGTGGCGCCGACCAGGATGTCGGCGATGAAGCGGGCCGTGCCGCCGTGCTCTGCGCCCCATGGGATGGTGGCGAACGTGGAGGCGTCCGGGAGCAGGATCATGTCCGACTCGTAGATCTCCCGAAAGCCGCGGACGGAGGAGCCGTCCAGCTTCGGCAGCCCCGAGACGAACGACTCCTCGTCGAGCGTGTCGGAGGGCACGTGGATGTGGTTGTAGCCACCGAGCAGGTCCGTGTAGAACAGCTCGACCCAGCGCAGCTTCTGCTCGCGGATCCGCTCGAGGACCTTCGCACCCTGGCTGGCGCGTTCGTTCGACCCGGACGATGCCGCCGCCTGCACCATAGCCTCCATCGCGTCGTCCCTCGGGGTTCTCGAGCGGTTCCGGATACTTCAACGCTTGGCCATGGAAATTGAACGAACGTCCATAATCCAGTCAACTCTCTTATCTATTGACTGGTAGCTTATCTTTTCATGAGTCAAACGTCCAGGCTCGACCCGCTCGACCGCGGCATCCTTGAAGAGCTCAACGTCGACGCACGCCGGAGCCACCGCGAGATCGCCCAGCGTCTCAAGGTGTCGCCGACCACGGTGTCGAGCCGGCTAGCGCGCCTCGAGCGCGACGGCGTCATCCGCGGCTACATCCCGATCC
Source organism: Thermoplasmata archaeon (assembly GCA_022749835.1). Classification (GTDB taxonomy): domain Archaea; phylum Thermoplasmatota; class Thermoplasmata; order Lutacidiplasmatales; family UBA184; genus Lutacidiplasma. Next base: position 11,185 of record JAKIWY010000022.1, read on the forward strand.
TCGACGACGAGCTGCTCGGATGGGACCTGTGGGCGACGATCGGCATCCGCATCTCCAAAGGTCGACTGCGCGAGGTGGAAGAGCGCCTCGCGCGGGACCCGCGCGCCTACGCCATCTACGACCTCACGGGGGAGTGGGATGCCCTGGTGATCGCCCGCTTCCGTGACCGGCGGGACCTCGACCGGTTCGTCAAGCACGCGCTCCAGGACCCGTACGTCGAGCGCACCAGCACGCAGGTGGTCCTGAACCGGGTCAAGGAGGACCGCAGAGTCCCGGTCGGGCCGCTGCGGGGCGAGCGCTCCGCCGGCAATCCATAAGAACGCCCGCCCCGGTGGCGAGGGCGGGGAAGCTCCATGGACTGGGGGATGCGCAACCGCCTCGCCCGGATGTTCCCGACCGGCTCCGGCAACACGGTGATGCTCGCGGTCGACCACGGCTACTTCATGGGCCCCACCCGGCGGTTGGAGAACCCCCGGGCGACCCTGGCCCCCCTGCTCCCGCACGCCGACGCGATCGCGCTGACGCGCGGCGTCCTGCGCACCTCGGTCCCGCCCGAGGCGATGACCCCGGTGGTCCTGCGGGTGTCGGGCGGGGCGACGGTCCTCAAGGAGGACCTGAGCGACGAGGCGATCACCACCCCGCTCAAGGAGGCGCTTAGGCTCAACGTGAGCGCCGTCGCGCTCTCGATCTTCATCGGGGCGCCGCACGAGCACGAGAGCATCTTGAGCCTGGCGAAGCTCGTGGACGAGGGGGAGGATTCCGGGATGCCGGTGATGGCGATCACCGCCGTGGGCAAGGAGCTCGAAAAGCGGGACGCGCGCTACCTGTCGCTGGCCTGCCGGGTCGCCGCGGAGCACGGGGCCCACCTCGTCAAGACCTACTACTGCGAGGATTTCTCGAAGGTCGTGGAAGGGTGCCCCGTTCCGCTCGTCGTCGCGGGCGGACCCAAGCTCGACAGCGAGCGCGCGGTCTTCGAGCTCGCCCATGCCGCGATCCACGAGGGGGCCCACGGGATCGACATGGGCCGCAACATCTGGCAGTCCGACCACCCCGTGGCGATGCTCAAGGCGCTGCGCGCGGTCGTCCACGACCAGGCGTCGGTGAAGGAAGCCCTCGACATCGTCGCGGCGGAGAAGCAGCGGCCGGCCACCTCGCCCCATGTCGCGGCCGCCTGACCTCGAC
>JAKIWY010000220.1 GCA_022749835.1 Thermoplasmata archaeon
CCATCGAGTTCGTCCCGGCGGACGGCGTGGAGAAGGCCGAAGTGACGAGCGCCGCGGCGATCTCCTCCGCCTTCGACGACACGCCCGAGGGCCGTTCCATCCTCCGGCTCGCCGTGCGCCGCGGCGTGGCGCGCGAGGGGTTCCGGCCGACGGCGACCAAGGTCCTCCCGTTCTCCCCGGAGCGTAGGATCTCCGGGGTCGTGCTCGACGACGGCCGCGAGATCATGAAAGGGGCCGTCGCGTCGATCCAGGCGCACACGGGCTGGATGCCCCCGGAGGTGGACCGGGCGGCCCGTGAGGCGGCGGACCAGGGGATGACGCCGCTGGCGATCTGCTCGCAGAAGAAGGTGCTCGGGATCGTCATCCTGAAGGACGTGGTGAAGCCCGGCATCCCCGACCGGCTCGGGGAGCTTCGGCTGATGGGCATCCGCACGATCATGTGCACCGGGGACAACCGGGTCACCGCGCGGGCGATCGCGCGGGAGAGCGGCGTCGACGACTACGTCGCGGAGGCGAAGCCCGAGACGAAGATGGAGCTCGTCGAGCGAGAGAAGCGGGCCGGGCGCCTGGTGGCGATGACCGGCGACGGTACGAACGACGCCCCGGCGCTCGCGCGCGCGGACGTCGGCCTCGCCATGAACAGCGGGACCTCCGCGGCCAAGGAGGCCGGCAACATGGTCGACCTCGACAGCGATCCCACGAAGATCATCGAGATCGTATCGCTGGGAAAGCAGCTACTGATCACCCGCGGCGGACTCACCACCTTCTCGGTGACGAACGACGTCGCGAAGTACTTCGCCATCCTGCCGGCGATCTTCGTCGGGGTGAGCGGCGTGGGCCTCCTCAACATCCTCGGCCTGAGCGACCCGAAGCTCGCCGTGATCTCGACGCTCCTGTTCAACGCCATCATCATCCCCTTGATGGTGCCGATCGCGCTGCGCGGAGCGCCGTTCCGGCCCCACAGCGCGGTCGACCTCCTGAGGAACAACATGCTCGTCTACGGGGTCGGCGGCCTCCTGAGCGCATTCGCCGGCATCGAGGCGATCTATCTCGGCCTGCGCTGGCTGGTCGTCTCGCCGTACTTCGCCCCGACGATCCACACCATCGTCCGGGCCCTCGGGAGCTAACCGTGGCCGCGCCGGAGATCCCCGCACCCCCGCCCTCCAAGGAGTCGACGGCCGACGGCCCGATGCCGATCCTTTCCGCCCTGAGGCCCCCGGCCGTTGTCCTCGTGGGCCTGCTCCTGCTGAGCGGAATCGTCTACCCGGGAGTGGTGAGCGTCGTCGCCCATTCGTTGGTCCCGGGCAGTGCCGACGGTTCCCTCCTGAGGGCTGCGAACGGCAGCATCCTGGGCTCCTCACTCATCGGCGAGAACATCTCGAACCCCGCACTCTTCTGGCCACGACCGTCGATGATCAACGACGCCGCCTGGCTCGGGGCGGGCAGCGAGATTCCGTACGGTCCGAGCGACCCGAACCTGCTCAACGAGACCCTCTACTACGCGAGCTCCTACTGCTCGACGCCGGTCCTCCTTTCCAACGGGACATCCGTCGGGGCGGCATTCTCCAAGATCCTCAAGGACTGCCTGAACGCGACGAACGTCCCCATCGACCTCGTCAGCCCGTCCGCGAGCGGCCTCGACCCGTCCCTTACCCCGGCGGCCGTCCTGGCGCAGATCCCGCGGGTCTCCGCCGCCTCGCACCTGACCGAGAGTTGGCTCGTCGACTTCGTCAACGCCCACGTGCAGTCGTCGTGGCTGGGGTACTTCGGGCCTTCCTACGTCAACGTGCTTCAGCTGGACCTCGACCTCATCCCCCACCTCTCTCCCCTCGTGGCGCCCTGAGCGTGAGGTCGTAGCGGATCGCCGAACTCTACCGGTCCCCCGCCCTTCCGGTGGTCGGAAAGCTACCGGCCCTGCTCGACCCCGAACCAGGTGTGGAAGCGCCGCGAGTTCTCGATCGACCCTACGATGATGATCGCATCCCCCGGGGCGAGCGGCCGGTCCGGCGGTGGGGCGACGAGCGCAACGAACTCCCCGTTGGCTCCCTTGTGCGCGCAACCGATGAGGATGCAGCCGGTGTGATGGCGAACGAGCGCCTCGGCCTCCCCGAAGCTCGTCCGGGAGATCGGCGTCCGCTCGCCGAGGACGTACTCCTGGATGTCCGAGCGGATGTCGGCGGCGGTGATGTCCTCGATCGCGTTGGCGACGTCCGGCTCGAACGCCGCGCTCGCGCACAGCCGACCGCCCATGTCCGCCGGGCTCGCGACGTAGGTGACCCCCGCGGCCCGCAAGGTGTCCCGGAGCTCCGGTCGTCCGACGGAGACGACGATCCGCACGCTCGGCGAAAGGGCGCGAACGTTCAGGCTTCCGATCAGGTTCGTGGCGTCGTCGGCGGTGCAGACGATGACGCTGTGGGCCTCGGGCACGTTGACGCGCTGAAGCATCTCGGTCTCGGCCGGGGGGCCGTAGGTGACGAAGATCCGACGCTCCTCGGCCAACGTCCGTATGTTCGGCACATCCTCGGCCCGGTCGGTGACGACCGCGACGGTTTGTCCCTGAAGGAGGAGCTCGCGGACGGCGGCACGCCCCACCGCCGAGTAGCCGAGCACGACAATGTGGCCTTTCATTTGAGTCCCGTACGTACCGAGCGCTCTACGTTGCGATTCCTCGCCCACCGCGGTCATGATCATCGACAGCAAGTACGCGAGGAGGAAGATCTGGGTCGCGATGACCCCTGAGGTGAGCACCTTCGCCGCGGAGTTCGTCGCCACCACGTCGCCGTAGCCGACGGTCCCCAGGGTGACGATCGACCAGTACATCGAATCGAAGATCGTGTAGTGGCCCGCCTCGACGAGGAAGAAGAGC
>JAKIWY010000221.1 GCA_022749835.1 Thermoplasmata archaeon
AACGGCACGATGCGCTGGCGCACCTTCCTCGGCATCGACCCGACCTGCCACTTCCCGATCGGGATCACCTCCTCAGCGACCGTGCTCGGCGGCGTGGTCTACGTGGGCGGGGGCGGCGGCCGATTCTATGCTTTGAGCGCCCGCAACGGTTCGGTCGCCTGGTCCGTCCTTCTGGGCAACACCACCATGGGCTACTACAACTGGGCGAGCCCGCTCATCTTCCGCGGGTCGGCGTACGTCGGGCTCGCGAGCTACTGCGAGAAGCCCCGGGTCCACGGCGCTCTTCTCAAGATCGACCTCTCCCGCCACGCCATCGTCGGACGAGTGAACACGACCCTCAACGGGAGCCTCGGAGGCGGTATCTGGAGCAGTCCCGCGATCGACCCGGCGACCGGTCGCATCTTCGTCACGACCGGTAACCCCGGCCCCAACGCCTCGCCGTACGCCGAAGCGATCCTCGCCATCACCCCGAGTCCGTTTCGGATCGTCGACCACTGGAAGGTCCCCAGGGGCTCGTCGGTCTCCGACGGCGATTTCGGCGCCACCCCCGCGCTCTTCACCAGCTCGACCGGTGCTCCGATGGTTGCCGCCCTCAACAAGAACGGCAACGTCTACGCATGGAACCGCAGCGCGCTCTTCCAGGGACCGGTCTGGGCGACCGCTGCCGGGCCCGGAGTGGCGCCCGGGGCGGTCGGTGAGGGCATGTATTACGTCGGGACGGGCGCCGCCTCGGTGGGCGGGGTCCCGTATGCCGGTTCGCTCCGTGCGTACCGTATCGACGATGGCCAGCTGAACTACGCCGTCGGATTGTCCAAGCCAGTCGTCGGCGCTCCGCTTTGGGTGAACGGCCTGGTGGTCGTGGGCGCGGGCCGAGGGCTCGAGCTCAGGTCAGCGGCCAACGGTACGCTTCTCGCCGCCTTCTCTTGCGCGGGCCAGTTCGCGAGCGCCCCGTCCGTCGCCTTGGGCCGTCTCTACGCCGGCTGCACCGACGGAAGCGTGCTCTCCTGGGGACTTCCGCTTCGGGCCCACGCTTCGGCCACACCCGGAACCGGCCGGGCTCCGCTGCGCGTCGCCTTCAGCGCGGTCGCTTCGGCCGGAGTCCCCACCTACACCTACCTCTGGTCGTTCGGAGACGGCTCCCCGAACGTGACGGCCCGCACGACGGGTCATCGCTACTCCACCTCCGGAACGTTCGATGCCACACTGACCGTGACCGATCTCTCCGGAAATTCGGTACAGGTGTTCCAGACGATCCATGTCGCCCTTCCTGGGGTCGCCTCCCGACGCCCGCTGGCGGCGCCTCCCTCGGAGCGACGGCCACGATGAGGCCGGCCGCGCCCCTGCTCTGGCTGGTGGTCGCACTGACGCTCCTTCTCTGCGTGCCGACCGGTTTCCTGCCGACGGGAAGCCCGCCCTCGACGCCCGCCCAGGGAAGGGGGGGGCTCTCCGTTCTCGACGCGGCGGCGCAGCTAGCGGCAGCGCGCCTTTCGCTCACCTCCTCCGGGCCGTCGGTCCCGGCCCTCGGCGTCCCCGCCGCGCCGGCCCCACCCACCTGGCGTCTCGTCACGCCGGCCGCCTCCCCCAACCCGATGATGGTCTACGATGCGGCCGACCGATACGTCCTGTTGCTCGGGGGGCTCCTCGCCAATCAGAGCAATCCCACATGGAGCTACTCGGCCGGCCGATGGAGCGAGCTGCACGTGGCCGCATCACCCCCGGGGCGGACCGGCGCGGGGATGACTTACGATGCCACGGACCGCGAGGTGGTCCTTTTCGGCGGGCTGGACGCCGGCGGAAGCTACACGAACGAGACCTGGACGTACTCCGCCGGCAACTGGACTCATCTCAACTCGTCGACGGCCCACTCGCCACCCCCCCGGGCGTACCCGGCGATGGCGTACGATAGCGCCGACGGCTACGTCGTGCTGTTCGGCGGCGACGACCTCCAATGCTCGTACCTGAGCTGCTCGGGGAGCGGCGGCATGATCGACACCTGGAACTTCAGCCGGGGGGCCTGGAGCGTTCTCCATCCGTCGGCCAGCCGCCACCCCCCGGGCCGCGAGGGCGCCGAGCTCGCCACGGACGGCACGCTCGGCGTGCTCCTGACGGGAGGCGAAACGGACGGGTACTGCCCGTGCTTCAACGATACCTGGAACTTCTCGGCGGACAACTGGAGCAACCGGACCGCCTCGGCGGGTTCCCTGCCTTCCCTCTCTCAGGGGAGTGCGACGTACGACACCGCGACGGGGAAGGTGGTGCTCCGCGGAGGGCTCCTTGCGAGCGGCACTCCTTCGAACGGGACATGGATGTTCGCAAGGAGCTGGCATCTCGTGGCCGCGGTGTCGGGGCCCGCGCCCTCCTACCCTTCGCCCCCGATCGCCTACGACCCCGCGATCTCCGCGATCCTCCTCTTCGGGGTCCCGCTCTGGTCGTTCGCCCACGGCCGGTGGAGCGACCTCGGACCGATCCCGCTCCCACCGCCCACGAGCGCCCCGCTCCTCGCGTGGGACGCGAAGGACGGCTACACGCTCCTGTTCGACGGGACCACCGGCACCAGCTGGACGTTCGGCCACGGCCGTTGGACGGAGCAGCTCTCGAAGCCCTCCCACGCCCCTCCCCGTCGGTCGGGCGGTGAGATGGCGTACGATGCGGCCGACGGGTACGTCGTCCTGTTCGGGGGCCAGGTCTTCACGTGCTCCGCGAGCGTCTGCTCCTATTGGGAGGACAACGACACGTGGACGTTCACCGGTGGGGTGTGGACGAACGCCACCCATCGGCCCGCCCCGTCGCCCCGGCTCGCTGATAACTACGGTAGTAGTGCGTGTTTTTTATCGCCAGGGCGATAAAAAACACGCAC
>JAKIWY010000222.1 GCA_022749835.1 Thermoplasmata archaeon
CGCCTCCCCGGCGGTGCAAAAAGTCGCTCAGGATGCCAGAAGATGCGAGACGCTCTCGCGGAGCGCCGAAGGCGTGACGCGATTCGCCGGTTCGGCGACCCCGGAGGGGACGGCCCGATTTCGGGAGCGGGCGACCCGAGTGCACCGACTCCCCGCCTCCCACTTCCGGATCGCCCCGGGAAACCTGATCGTGAGCTCGCTGGGCCTCGGCACCTACATCGGCGCGGCCGACCGTGTCACCGACGTCTCGGTCGAGCATGCCGTGCAGGTCTCACTCGCTTCGGGCCGGGTGAACGTACTGGACACGGCGATCAACTACCGGCACCAGAGGGCGGAGCGGTGCATCGGCCGGTCGCTCGTCGGCACATTCGCTCGTGGGGTCGCCGCGCGCGACGAGGTCTTCGTGGCGACCAAGCACGGCTACATCTCCCCCGACAGCGAAGGGCCGGTGCCGGTCGACCAGTACCTCGAGCTCGAGCTCATCGGCAAGGGGATCCTCGGCGCGGGCGACGTGGTCGACGGAAGCCACGCGATGAGCGTGGGGTACTTGAACGATCAGTTCGAGCGCAGCCGTACGAATCTCGGCCTCGAGACGATCGACCTGGTCTATCTCCACAACGCCGCCGACGCTCAGCTGCCGGAGGTCGGCCACGACGAGTTCTTTTCGCGCCTGGAGGCGGCGTTCCGCCTCTACGAACGGTTGCGGATGGAGGGACACTTGGGCGCCTACGGCATCGCCACCTGGGATGCGTTGCGAACGCCCCGCTCCCATCCGGCCCACCTCTCGCTCGAGGAGACTGTGAATCTCGCGAGGTCCGTCGGTGGTCCGGACCACGGCTTTAGGTTCGTCCAGTTCCCGTTCAACCTTCTCATGCCCGAGGCGGCAACCCAGACCAATCAGTCGGTGAACGGCGAGCGCGCCACCCTCTTCGAGGCGGTCCGCCGGCTCGGGCTCGGCAGCTTCACGAGCGTCCCGCTGCTCCAGGGTCAGCTCGCCCGGAACGGCCCGGTCGCCCCCGCGCTCACCGCCGCCCAGACCGCGATCCAGTTCGCGCGCTCCGTGGGTGGGAACCTGGCGGCGCTGATCGGCCAGAAGAGGACCGAGCACCTCTCGGAGAACCTCAGGGTCGCCGAGCTTACCCCGTGGGACGCCGACCGCTGCCGGCAGTTCCTCCCCAACGCTCCGTCGACCTTGGGCCGCTCCCGCTCCAACGGCTGGGATGGTTTGGAACCGACCCCCGAGCCCCGGGCGTCCTAGTGCTCAGGGGAGCGGGGTCGCCGGTTCGTTGAGCCCGCTCTGGATGCGGCGCGGTCGACGGCGCGTCGGTCCCGAGTTCCCTTCCCGTTCACCGGGCGGCCCACTCGGCTCCTCATCGCCGTCGGGGCCAATGAGAAGCTTGGAGACGCCGTCGTGCTTCTCCACCCGAACGACCCGGTCGGCGAAACCGGCCAGGCCCGCCTCGTGGGAGACCAAGATCACCTGGGGGATGGCGACCTCTTTGAGGAGCTCGCCCATCCTCTGTACCTGCTCCGGCGAAAAACCGTCGGTCGGCTCATCCAGCAAGAGCGTCTCCAACCGGAGACGGCCGGCGGAACGGACGACGTGCCCGAGGGCGAGCCGGAAGGAGAGCGCGAGAGCGGTCCTCTCGCCGCCGCTCAACGCCTCGGCGGGGGTCGGCTCGCCGTCGAGGTCGACGCTCGGCGTGAACCCGGCACCCGAGCGGGCGACGAGCGCCGGATCCTCGACCAGCGAGGCGAAGTAGCGGGAGAAGGCGCGGTCGAACTCGACCTGGGCCTGGGCGAGGAGCCGGTGCTCCAGGCGGAGGAGCGCCTCGCGGAACGCGCCGCCGGTCCACTCGGCGAGCTCCCGCCGGTGCCGGGCCTCCTCGCGCAGCTTCGCCCGGCGTTCAACCCCGGCCCGGGCCTTCTCGAGATTCCGCACGGCCTCGTCGCGCTGGGCCCCGCTGCGGGCAAGTTCTTCTCGAAGGGCAGCGAGGCTGCGGCGCTCGCGGTCGTGCGCCTCGGCACGCTCCTTGGCCGCTTTCGCGAGCTCGGGGAGTCCCCGCAGGCTCACCTCGAGCTCATCGATCCGCCGGCGCCTCTCCGCGAAACGTTCCTCGAGGCGCCGGCACTCCTCTTGGAGCCGTTCGGCCTCCGCTCGCAGGAGGCGATAGCGTCCCGCGGTCTCTTCGGCCTTCTGGATGGAAAGCTCCGAGCGATGGCGGTCGGCCTCGGCCCGCTCCAGGGCGGCCTCGGCGAGGCCCAGCTTCCCGCTCAGCTCGTCGAATAGCGCGGCCCGGGGAGTAACCTCCGCGACCCGGGCCTCGCAGCGCTGCTTGGCCAAGGTTGCGGCACTGGCGGCTTCCTCAGCTCGCGCGGCCCGCGCTTCGCCCCCCGTCGCCGCCTCGTGAAGCGCCTCCTGCCGGTGGTGGGATGATTCATGCTCGGCGAGCTCTCGCTCGAAGTTCTCGCGGGCCTTTCGAAGGCCCCGAACTCGCTCCTCCTCGGCTCGCTCCAGAGCGAGGGCGCCTTGCTGACGGGCGAGCGCCTGCCCGAGCTCTGCCCGGTGGTCGGTGAAGCCGGCCCGGTCGACCGGCTGGTGGCAGCGCGGGCAGACGCCCCCCTCGAGGAGCTCGTTGAGCTCGGAGAGCTCGTGCTCGACCTGGGTCACCGAGGCGGCTGCCCCGTCGACGCGCGAACGCGCCCGTTGCGCCAATGCATCAAGTTCCGGCAAGGTGGAATCGGTGGGCGCCCGGGGGAACTCGCTCGGGAAGGTTGTGCGGGCCGATTCGTAGCGAACGCGCGCCTCGTCCGCCTCCGACCGGGCACGGCGCAGCTCCACGAACGCCCTCCCC
>JAKIWY010000223.1 GCA_022749835.1 Thermoplasmata archaeon
CTACCCTCGGCGCCCGTTCGCGAGCATCACCGACGCCGAGTGGCTCGACTGCTTCCGAGTGAACGTCTTCGGCGCGGTCGGCCTCACCCGGCGCCTCCTGCCCCTCCTCGAGCGGTCCACGAGCGGCCGGGTCGTCTTCGTCTCGAGCGTGCTCGCCTTTACCGGTTCGCGCCACGGAGCCCACTATGCGGGCAGCAAGGCGGCTCTGCTCGGCATCGCCCGCTCCCTCGCCCGGGAGTTGGCACCGAGGATCACCGTCAACGTCGTCGCACCGGGCGCCGTCGACACTGCGATCCTTGCCTCGGACACTCCGGAGCTTAGGGCGGAGCGCCGCCGTGCGATCCCCCTCGAACGGGTCGCCGAGGCGGGCGAGGTCGCCGAGGCGATCGCTTTCCTCGCCTCCCCCGCCGCGTCGTACATCACCGGAACGACTCTCCACGTGAACGGCGGCACGTTCGTCGGCTGACAGGGGAGGGAAGGAACGATGCCCGAGATCCTCACCACGTGGAAGGGAGTCTACCTCCTGGAGAACGGTGCGATCCTCCGTTCGCTCGAATGCCCCGATACGGACGAGGCGCTCCTCGAGCGGCTCCGACAGCGCCGGCTGGGGCAGAAGACCGTCGAGGAGGAGCGGGTGCTCGCCGAGACCGCCGAAGGCTCATGGGCCACCTCCGACCGCCGGCTCGTGGGACCGAAGGTCCGCTACGGCCCGGCACTGGCGCGGGGGACACGGCCCGCCCTTCCCCCGCTCGACGTTCCCCGATGGCGTCGCCTGTTGCTCGACGAGGCGGAGCGCTCGCTCAACGCGTCCTGGGACCCGTCGATCCACGTCGAGGAGGCCGTGCGCTCGATGGGCGACCTCGACCACACACTGAACCTCGTGGGCGAGCGGCTGGTCAGCTGGGGGAGCCGGGACCTTCTGGATGCGAGCGGATCCTCCGAAGGATCCCCGAAGGAGCTCGCCCACCGTCTCGCAGAACGGCAGGCGCCGGCGTCGGACCTTCTCGCCCCTGCCGACCCCGAGATCGCCGAGGCGCGGCGCGAGCTGGCGCGGATCTACCTCGAGCTGGACTCGCTCAGGGGCGACCTGGAGAGGGCGATCGAAGGGGCGATGCCCCGTCGCGCGCCGAACCTCTGCCAGCTGCTGGGACCGCTGCTCACGGCGAGGCTGCTCTCGCAGGCCGGTGGGCTGAGCCGGATGGCGCGCCTTCCGGCGAGCAGCATCCAAGTGCTCGGGGCCGAACGCGCCTTCTTCGAGCATCTGCGCGGCCGTGCCCCCCCGCCCCGCCACGGCCTCCTCTTCCTGCACCCGGACGTCCAGGGGAGCCCGCGACGCCTCAGGGGGAAGATCGCCCGGGCCCTTGCCGGGAAGGTGGCGATCGCCGCACGGCTCGATGAGGGAGGCGCCGCGTTGCGGCCGGAGCTGCTCGAGCTCTTCTCGAGCCGGACCAAGGAGATCCGGTCGCTGGGGGTCCCTAAGCCTTCCGGGGGCGGGAAGAAGGGTGCCCGCTCACGAGCGCCACTTGACCGAGCAACCGAGGACGGGTAGCTCGCTCTTTTCCATCGGTTTTCCGGCGAGGGCGCGGTCGATCGCCTGCGCGAGATACTGGTGCCGGACCGCTTCCGGATGCTCGTGGTTGTCGTCGATGCGGCCCTGGAACACCAGCCGGCGCTCCCGGTCGAAGAGCATCGGGTGGGGCGTGACGAGCGCCCCGTACGAGCGGGCCACCGCCTGGCTCTCGTCCCACAGGTACGGGAACGGGTAGCCCTTGTCGCGGGCGCGTTCGACCATCGCTGGGAAGCCGTCCGACGGATACGACCGGACGTCGTTGGAGCTGATGAGGACGAACTGGACCGATCGGGTCGCGTAACGACGGGCGAGTTCGATCGTCCGTCCTTCCCACGCCTGGACGTACGGGCAGTGGTTGCACCAGAAGGTCACCACCAACAGCTTCGAGCCGGCGAATTCCGAGAGGGAGTGGTGCTTGCCGTCAACGCCGGGGAGGTCGAATCCGGGGGCCAAATCGCCCGTGTGCAGGGCGAACGTGGACAGCTCGGCCATGGAGCGCGCATCCCTTCACCCGCCATAGGGCTTGGCCTGGCCCCATCGGCCGTAGCCAGGCCGGGCCGTCCGGAGGCGCGGCCCCGAGCGGGACCGGAATGGTCCTCCTCAGCTGACCGATGCCCAATTCAGGGTAGCGCCATTGGGGGCGGCCAAATTGAATGTGGCGCTCGCGGTGGCGCTCTTGACCGTCCCGAGGACGTACCCGTACAGGTCGAGCCGCAGGTACGTCCTAAGGATGTACGCATGGCCTGCGACCAAGGGGACGCTCAGGGCAAGCGATTGGGTGAGGTTTCCGGTGCTCGCGGCGGTCCGGAAACCAATCAGGGTCAGCAGTGTGATCCAAGTGCTGGCGAGCGTCGTATTGTTCGAGCCGTCTAGGAGGTAGGAGTAGAGGTAGAGGTGCGCCGAGCCGACGCCCTGCAGACACCCAAAGCCTCGGCATCCGTTCGTCGCGACGGTCCCATTCGCGCTCGCGTTCCAGTCGACCGTCCAATTGACGGTGACGTGGTGCGTCCGCGTCGTGGGCACCTTGAACGTCAGGGCGAATCCCATGTCCGCATCGCCCGTCCGGTGTCCCCGACCCACCTGGGCCACGCTCGCGTTGATCGCGACCCGGCCGCTCCGCACGCTCGACGCCGGGAACTTGTAGAGGTGGATCGAGCCGGACCCGCTCGTGTGGTTTCTCCAGTCGTGGGCGATGGGGAGCGCCGAGTGGAACGGAGGCGAGAACTTGATCGTGGGGATCGGCCCGGCAGTGGCCGGGTTCGCGAGCACCCCCACGACCA
>JAKIWY010000224.1 GCA_022749835.1 Thermoplasmata archaeon
CCGCGATCGCGGCGATCGGCAGCCGCCCGGAGATCTCCGGTCGACTCTTTGCTCCGACGCTGCGGGTCGACGACCTACCGGTCGCCGGCGGCTAGACCCGGCCCCCGGGGAGTCCCGCCCTTACTTCAGGCGCAGGAGGATCGTCGAACAGTTGCGGCATCGTCCGCCGGGAAGGTTGGCCGAGTACGTGCCCAGGAAGCCCGTAGGGACCAACACCTCGAGGCCCTTGGGCCTCAAGCGGGCCGCCGAGCGCTCCGTCGCCCACTCCAGGCCGGAGCCGTTCGTGGTCGAGACGAAACCATCCTCAAGAGGCCCCCCGCACGTGGCGCAAACCGCGGTTCCCATCAGTTGGACCTGCCCCCCCCACCCCGGAGTGGGTATCTCTCTTTTGCGGCGCCTGATCCGCCGAGCGCGCGAGGAGCGCGCCGGGGGGGTCCAAAAACTCTGTTCACTCGAAAAGAAGGGGAAGGCGGGGGGTCAAAGCGACCCCCCTCAGTGGGTCTAAAGCAAGACTCCCGCCCGGCACCGGGTAAACCGGGCGGGAATCAGTGGGCATCGTGAGTTCAGAGTCCGACCAGCATCTACGTGCTCCTTCGGGGTGCAAAGGGCGTCGATCCGTCGCGATCCTCCATGGGGAAGAGCGCGGTCGGGGCAAGCCAACTGGGCCAGTGGAACATCGGGTTCGACTCGGGGGGCTCGGCGACGGCGAGCAGGATCCCTCCGTCCGGCGCGACGGTGGCGGTCGGGCGACGGCCGCGGGGGTTCTCCCCGCGCTGCAAGACTTCGATTCGCAGCATCATAGGTAGTCCTCCGCCTGGGTCGGCATCGGCCACGGGAAGGAGAACGAGGAGGAGCGGCGGCTCGCGGGCTGGGGCATCGGGAGCGATCCCGGGTAGACCGCCGAGGCGGGGCCGAGTTGGCTGCCCGCGTCAGCGTCCATGGGGGAGGGCTCCTGGCTCTCGAGGCTCGGGGAGGCCGACGGGATCAGTCCGAAGACGACGTCCGGGCATCCCGAGGCCTTCGGGGCACCCACCTGGTACTGGCGGGTGTTGTGGGCCCGTCCGCAGGAGGGGCAAACGTCCGCCTGGGCCAGCATCGCACGGATGCCTCCCGAGTAGGCGCCGCTCTCCGCAGCTCGCGTCATTGGTAGACCATTCCGCTTTTTCTCTATATGAACCCCACGAGTTAGATTGTACAATCTAACGCTAAGTACTACCTCCTCGCCTATCTTGTACGGTGCCCGTAGTCAGCTACCTACCGGCGGAGATCCTCGACTACATTGCCACCCACGCCCCCGCCGAGGACTCTGTGTTCGGGATCAGCCAGCGGGAGCTCGCCAAGGCCCTGGGGTACCACCCGAGCTCGATGTGCCGGCCGCTTCAGGACCTCGTGGAGAGCGGCCACCTGAACACCCGCCGGGCGGTCGTGCGCGGCGGCGTCCGCAAGCAGTTCGTCTACACCCTGACCGAGGAGGGCCGAACCCATCTGCGCAAGCGCACCAAGGACGTCCCCCTCCTCTCCGGTGAGCTGCCCCCTCCTCCCAACCCTTTCGTGGGTCGCCGGGAGGAGTTGAAGGAGCTCTGGACCTACTCGAAGGAGGGGGGGGCCGTCATCTTCGTAGAAGGCCCCCCCGGGATGGGCAAGACGGCTCTCATCAGCCGTCACATCCGGCGGCTGAAGGCGGGGCGGGTCCCGTTTTGGTTCAAGGTGAGGCCTTCGAGCTCCGCCCGCCACTTCACCGTGGCCCTCTCCCATGCCCTGGCGGCGACGGGGGCCCAGCAGCTCGCCTACTATTCGCAGCTACCCCGCCAGCCCGTCGGCCGGGAGGTCGCAGACCTTGCGCACCGGGCGCTCGCCGATCGGGAGTTCCTGGCGGTCATCGACGATAGCCAGGAGGCGTCCCAGGAGATGCGTCAGTTCCTGGGGGAGTTTGTGGGTGGTCTGGGCCACGGCCGGCGGGACCTGATCTTCGTTCTCGGCCAGGGGGCCCCGATCCTGGACCCTGTGAACTTCAGCGTCCACCACATGATGCTGGGGGGCCTCGACCGTGTGGCCGCTCACGAGCTCACGGACCGGCGGGGAGGGCTCGCCGACCGCTTCGAGGGGGTTTACCAGGCGAGCCTCGGTTCGCCCCTGTTCCTCCAGTTGGCGGTGGCCACCCCGGATGCCGAGGTCAGCCCGACGGCACTGCCCGCCGCGATCGTCAACCGGTTGGACCCCAAGGAGATCGACGCCCTCCTCCCGATTGCTCTCGCCAACGAGCCGCTTCCGGCCTCGTTCATCGAGGAGGTCAGCGGGATCACGGAGGCTCGGATCAATCAGTTGGCCCAAGGGGGGGTACTCCAGCACACCTTCGAGGGGAGGGTTGAGCTGCTGCAGGTGGTCCGCACGGCTCTGATGACCAAGGTCGGCCCGGTCCAGGAGAGGGCGGGGCATGCCACCCTGGCGACCTTCTACTCCCGAAGCCACAGTCCCGAAGCGGTTCGGGAGCGGTTCCTCCACCTCGTGGCCAGCGAGAATTGGAAACTTTCCTCCCAGGTCCTCGAGAACCAGGAGAAGACCCTGCTCTCGCTCGGCTACTCCGACCACCTGAGGAACGCTCTACGCCATCTTACCCTCGCCATGCCCAAGGCTCCGGAACGCGGGAAGGCACTGAGGGTCGAGGCCGCGGTCCTCCGAATGCACTCCGAGTACACCGAAGCGATCCAGTCTCTGCGCAGGTCGATCACCGAAGGAGACAGCGATCCGAGGCTCGAGGGCGAATCGCTGATGCTCATTGTCGAACTCTACGTGAGGCTTCGCCAGGTCGACGAGGCGAACCGGACGCTCGATGAAGCCC
>JAKIWY010000225.1 GCA_022749835.1 Thermoplasmata archaeon
GACGCTCGAGCAGTCCGCGGCCGACAAGGAGGAGGCGGTCCTGTTGAGGGAGAAGGATCTCGCTCTCCGACTTCCCCATCTAGCCGAGCGCGAGCAGCGACAGGCCCAGGTCGAAGGAGAGCTCGCCCGACGAGAGGCCGACCTTCTTCGGCGCGACCAGGAGGTCGAGCGCCGCGTCGCATCCGCCCTGGAGTCGGAGGCCCGCAGTGAAGCCCGTCGCAAGGAGCTCGATGCCCGTTCCGCCGACCTGAGCCGACAGGAGAGCGAGCTCCGAAGCCGGGAAGCGATGGTCGTCGCGCCCCCCGGGGTCGACGAGGCGACCGCGGCCCGGCGCGATGAGCTCGAGCAGCGCCACGCGGTCCTCGACAAACTCAAGAGTCTTCTCGATGAGCAGAACCGGACCCTCGGGCGGCGCGCCAAGGAGCTCGAGGAGCTCGCCCGCGCATCCAAGGACGCCTCCGATTCCCAGGTCGCGAAGGAAGCGACCTTGGCCCGACGGGAAGCCGAGCTCTCTCAGCGGGAGCTCTCCGCCTCGGAGAGCAGCGAGTTGGGAGCGGCCAAGCAGCGGGAGTACTCCGAGATGGTCCATGCCTACGAGAAGAGGGTCAAGGAGCTCAACGAGCGCGAGGCGAGCCTCGAGGCCCGCGCCGCCGACCTCGAGAGGGTAGGCAGCGGGCTGCGCCAGCACGAAACGAGCACCCGCGAGGAGTCGGCCAGGTCCCAGTCGCTCCGAAAAGAGCTCGACCGCCGGGAGAGGCTGCTCGCTGAGCGGGAGGCCGCCCTCCACGAGAGGACCCTCGAGCGTCCGAAATCGGCCTCGCAACCTCCCGCTCCGGCGGTCGTCCCGTCCGCGCCAGCGCCGGTCGCGATGCGAGCCGCGCCCTCACCCAGCCCCCCGCCCAAGGCCGCGGCCCCCCTCCCTTCCATCCCGATCGCCCCACCGCCCGAATCGCCCCGAACGGCGGCTCTGACGGCCCCGACCGCATCGGACCCCTCCCCCGGTGCGGCCTCCCCGGCGGCAGGTGGCCCCGTTCCAAGCGGAACACCCCGGCTGGACGACCTGCTCGGGGGAGGCTTTCCAGAGTCGGCTCAGGTCCTCGTGACCGGGGACTCGTACTTCGGACAGGATCTTCTGGTCTACGCCTTCCTTGGCGAGGGGCTCAAGCGCGGGGAACCGGTCGTCATCGTCACCGCGGACCGCTCGGCGAGCGAGATCGCGGAGGCGGCCCAGCGCGTCATCCCCGACCTTCCGAGGCAGGAACGGGCGGGCCGGGTACTCTTCGTCGAGGCGGCACCGTCGCCGGGAACCGACCCGGGGGCCGCCGGCGACAGCGCCGACCACGCCCGCCTGCTTCGCTCCGTCGTCGAAGCGGTACGACGGGCGGAGGCGACCTCGTCCGGACGGATGCGCGTCGGCTTCTTCGGCCTCTCTGGGGTGTTCAACCAGCGCGGAGAGCGCTCCGGCCTCCTGTTCGTCCAGAACCTTCTCGCGATCCTCAAGACCCGTCGCTCGCTCGGGGTGTTCGCCGCGGACGACGGTGCCCTCAGCGAGGAGCAGGTCGGCACGCTGCTCGGCCGGATGGACGGGGCGATCGAGTTCAAGCAGGAAGAGGAGCGCACCTTTGTGCGAGTGCGCGGCCTCAAGGAAGCGGAGACCCTCGACTGGGTCGAGTGCCGCGAGAGCGAGGGCACGCTACTGATCGGTTCGTTCGAGCTCGCCGAAGCGCACTGAGGCCCTTCGCCCCGCCGCTTACGACGGGTGGCCCCGACGGTCCTGTCGGGCGACGACCCCGATGCGCGCTTCCACCGAGTGGGCGGACGCTTCGGCGATCTTCCGCGCCGCCGCGACGTCCGGCCCCCGGGCGACCGCCACCCCGAGCCTCCGGTCGACGTACGCCTGGGGCTTTCCGAACAGGAAGAGCCGAGTTCCCGGTGGCGAAAGCGCTCCGGCGAGCCCTCCGAAGGTCGGCGCCCAGCCCGACACCTTCGAGAGGATCACGTGCGCCGCCCCGGGGACGACCGCTTCAGGGCCCGTGTAGGGCAGGCCGAGGATCGCTCGGGCGTGCAGCGCGAACTCGGAGTTCCACTGGCTCGCGAGCGTCACGAGCCCGGTGTCGTGGGGCCTCGGGGACGCCTCGCTGAAGAAGACGTCGCTTCCGCGCACGAAGCATTCGACGCCGAAGACCCCGAGGCCTCCGAGCGCCTCGCTCACCCGCGAGGCGATCGACTCGAGCCGGGCGACGACCTCCGGGGCGAGCTCGGCCGGCTGCCAGCTCTCGTGAAAGACCGTCCCCGGACGTGCATGGCCGACCGCGGGGAGCACGGTGGTGTGGAGCTTCCCGGAGCGGTCGTAATGGCGGACGGTGAGCATCGTCACCTCCTGGTCGAAAGCGATGAACTCCTCGATCATGACCCGTGGGCTCGGGACGCGGCCCTGGGTGGTCGCGGCGGTGTAGGCGGCTTCGACGCCTTCGGCGTCCTTCACGACGCTCATCCCGTGGCCGGAGCTGCTCATCATCGCCTTCATGACGCACGGAAAGCCGAGCGAGCCCGCGGCCCGTCGTGCTTCCTCAAGATGGTCCGCGTACGCGAAGGCAGAGGTCGGCACCTTCGCTTCGACGCTCGCCAGGCGGCGGATCCGCTCGCGGTCCATGGCGGTCTGCGCGGCGCTCGCCTTCGGGATGACGGTCCAGCCGTCCTCCTCGAGACGCAACAGCTCGGCTGTGTCGATCTGCTCGATCTCGGGAACGATGATGTCCGGCGATTCCCTGAGGACGAGGGTGCGCAAGGCCGCCCCGTCCGTCATCGGAATGACGTGGTGGCGGTGGGCGA
>JAKIWY010000226.1 GCA_022749835.1 Thermoplasmata archaeon
AGCTACCTGGTCGAGGCGCTTACCCGCGAGCTCGAGGCCGGCGCGACCGCGCTGATCGAGGAGGTCGACCGGCGAGGCGGGGCCATCGCGGCGATTGAAACGGGGTTCACCCAGGATGCCATCCAGGACAGCGCCTACCGGTTCCAACAGGCGGTCGAGGAGGGCCGTCGCGTGGTCGTCGGCGTCAATCGCTTCCGGAGTGAGGACGAGGCCGTTGAGATCGTCAAGATCAGCCCCCAGCACGAGCGCGAGCAAGCCGAGGGCCTCAAGCGGCTCCGGGCGGAGCGCGACGCCGCTCGGGTCGAGTCGCGGCTCCGGGAGGTGCGCCGTGCTGCGGAGGGCAGTGAGAATCTCCTGCCCCCGATGCGAGAGGCGTTGAAGGCCTATGCCACCATAGGAGAGGTGTGCGGCGTGCTACGGGATGTTTTCGGCGAGTACCGGCCCGGGTCACGTAGCTAACGTATGGCCAGCCGAGCCACCCGGGATCCGGTGCCGTCGCCCTCCGAACGCCAGATCAATATCCTGCGGAAGCGGAAGTACGACGCGATGCATCGTGGCGGCGACCCCGATGACAAGCAACACCCGAAGGGGAAGCTGACCGCGCGCGAGCGGATCGAGCTCCTCGTCGATCCCGGGTCGTTCACCGAACTCGATGCCTTCGCGGTCCATCGCACGGAGGCCTTCGGCATGGGGGACAAGAAGATCGCCGGCGACGGGGTCGTCACCGGCTATGGCGCGGTCGATGGCCGGGAACTGTTCATCTTCTCGCACGACGCGAGCGTCTTCGGCGGCTCGCTGGGCGAGGTGTTCGCGGAGAAGGTCTGCAAGGTCATGGACCTCGCCGTCCGGGCCGGGCGGCCCTGCGTCGGGATCAACGACTCCGGTGGCGCCCGGATTCAGGAGGGGGTCGTCAGCCTGGCCGGCTACGCCGACATCTTCTACCGCAATGTCCAGTCGTCCGGTGTGGTGCCGCAGATCTCCGTGATCGCCGGACCCTGCACCGGGGGCGCCGTCTACTCGCCGGCGATCACCGATTTCATCTTCATGGTCGAGCACCTCGGTTACATGTTCATCACCGGTCCGGAAGTGGTCCGGGTGACGACCGGCGAGAAGGTGGGCTTCGAGGATCTCGGTGGCGCGGAGGTCCACAACATCAGGAGCGGCGTTGCCCACTTCCTCCACGACTCGGAGCCTGAGGCCTTCAGCGACGTGCGCCGGCTGCTCTCCTACCTGCCGGGCAACAATCGGGAGCGGCCCCCCACGATCTCGCCCAGTGACGACCCGCAGCGACGTGACCCGATGCTGCAGTCGCTCATCCCGGAGAACCCGAACCAGCCCTACGACATGAAGGCAGCGATCGTCGCGGTAGTGGACCAGGAGAGTTTCCTCGAGGTGCAGGAGCACTTCGCCCAGAACCTCGTCGTCGGCTTTGCCCGCCTGGATGGGGAAGTGGTCGGGATCGTCGGCAACCAGCCGCGCATCATCGCCGGGGCGCTGGACATCAATGCCTCCGTCAAAGGCGCCCGCTTCGTCCGCTTCTGTGACGCTTTCAATATCCCGCTGGTCACCTTTGTCGACGTGCCCGGCTTCCTGCCGGGGACGGCGCAGGAATACAACGGCATCATTCGCCACGGCGCCAAACTCCTCTATGCCTTTGCCGAGGCGACCGTGCCGAAGCTCACCGTCATTCTCCGCAAGGCCTACGGCGGCGCTTACGACGTCATGGCCTCGAAGCACATTCGCGCCGACATGAACCTCGCTTTCCCGACCGCCGAGATCGCGGTCATGGGCCCCGAGGGGGCGGTCAACATCGTCCGCCGGAACGAGATCGCGAAGGCGGCAGACCCGGCCAGGACCCGCGCCGAGTTCGTCGCCGACTACAAAGAGAAGTTCGCGAATCCTTACAAGGCCGCGGAGCTCGGGTTCATCGACGAGGTCATCTACCCGAGAACGCTTCGCGCGCGCCTCCACAGCGCCCTCGAGCTCCTGAAGGACAAGCGGGATACGAATCCGCCGAAGAAGCACACGAACATACCTCTCTGAGCCCTTTCCAGACGCGCTGTGCATTTGCACGAGCGCCGGGAGCGCCTGCTAGGATTCCTCTTTTGGAGGTTTTCATGAGGCGTCTCGCTCTTGCTTCAATGGCGACGATGGTCGCCGCTTCGGGTGCGTGGGTCGCGTGCTCGAACAGTCCCGGAGGTGCGGCCGGGGGGAACGACGCCGGACCGGGCGTGGTCGACGGCGGCGACGCCGGCTCGCACGTGGACGCGGGCCCCTTCGCCCTCGGCGTCCCCTGCACCGACACGATCGACTCGATCTACGCCGACCCCGGCTCCGTCGCCGCGGCGAGCAAGGGGCAGATCCTCAAGTGCGCGGTCGACAAGCACGTCACGATGGCGGACGTGCAGACCCTGCTCACGAACGACATCTCCGGCGACGGCCCGCCGGCCAAGGACGTCGGGTACACCGGCAAGGCCGTCACCAGCGGCGCGATCCTGTACCGCATCCTCTATCGCACCGAGCGCGGCGACACCGCGAGCTCGCCCGGGTATTCGAGCGCCAAGGTCTTCATCCCCGACACCCCGCGCGCCAAGGGCCTGCTCCCGATCGTCATCGGCGCGCGCGGGAGCCGCGGGCAGGCGGCGAGCTGCACGGCGTCGAAGGAGGACCCGAGCGCCGACTACGTGAACCCCGACTACGAGGCGCTCGCGTACCCGATGGTCGGCGCGGGGCTCCCGATCATCGTCCCCGATCTCGCCGGCTACGCGAACTACGGGGCGGCGGGGAACCCGATCAGCGGCTACGCCGCGGTCGATGACGTCGG
>JAKIWY010000227.1 GCA_022749835.1 Thermoplasmata archaeon
CCACGTCGGCGCCCGGGGACGCCCTCTACCTCACGGCCTGTACACTCGCGGGGACGCCGTCCCAGGCGTGCAGCGTGAAGGTGCTCAACGTCTCGCTGGGAGTAGGCACGGTCACCTGTCCGACAGGAGGTGGCGCGAGCTGTCCGGCGACTACAGCTCCCGGTGGCGGATTCGTGCTGTCGAATCCGTTCCAGGCGCTCGCGGACTGGCTCTCCTCTGTCTTCCACATCCCGTCCCAGTTCGCTGACATCATAGTGGCTATCCTGCTGATCGCGCTCATCCTGGTCGCAGTCTACGTCGTTCTCGTCGCGATCGGAGCGTTCCGTCGAGCGGGCTCGTCCGCCCGGGACTCCGGCTCGAAGGGGCGGAAGTGAGGCCTGAGCGTGACCGACGTTCTCAGCGCCCTCTGGCAGTTCATCCAGAGCGAGTCGATCCTCCTCATCGCCGCGATCCTACTCTTTGCCCTGTTCGCAGCGTTCAAGGCTGGGGCAAAGCGCGCCGGATCTCGATGGGGAATCTACGGCGTTCTCGGGATGCTGGTCGTCGCCGGGGCGGTTGGCATCTGGTTCTCCTCGAACGCGGCAGTCGTAGACCTCGGCTGGTTCCTCTTCGGCTTCGGGCTCCTCTTCCTGATCATCGCCGTCCTGGCCGCTCCCCGGGTGCGCGGAAGGTAGCAGAACGGGGGAGTTGCGAACCACTCACGTCGATGATGGAGGAGCGAACATGAAGGGAACCGAAACCATGCGTGGCCGAGAGACCGGGACGATCAAGCCGGACACGAGGATTCGACCGCGGTACGCCCGCCGGGGCGCCATGTCGGTGGGGCATGCTGTGGTCCTCATCATGGGACTTCTGGTGCTCGGGGCCGGGCTCTACCTCCTTGTCGCAAACGGGAGCATCTTCACCGGTCCTGCGATCGCCCTCCCGATCATCGGCGTGATCCTTGTCTTCCTGGGCCTCGCCGAGACGTTTGTTGCCGACAGCCGGACCCGGCGAGCGTGAGGAGCGGCCTCGGAGGGATACACTGTGGCGCGGCGTCGAAAGCTGTATTCGGATGCCTCAAAGCGCGACTTCGAGCGGCGCTACGAGGCCGAGGGGTACTCCAAGGAGCGAGCGGATCGCATCTACGGGGCGACCGTTCGGAAGGTCGCCGAGGAGCAGGCGGCCAAGCGCCCAGGTGAAGTGAAAGTCGAACAGGTGAAGGGCCACATCGCGTACTCCGACCGTGGCACCCGGTTCCGAGTTCGACCCCACCCTGCTCGCGTGCACGCGCACGCCCATCCTCATAGCCCGGGTCACCACGGAGGGACCTGCGATAGCGAATGCCGGCGCGGGCGTCGCGGCCACACCCATAGGCGCCGGAGGGGTCCGTGAAGGCCGCCGGCCCGATCTTGGCGACCGCGCTTACCCTTGTGGTCCTGCTCGGCGCCGTTGGCTCCGCACAGGCCTCGTTGGCGGTCGGGGGCAAGCCCGTCCTCCCGGGCGCGTGGGGGCTTCCCTACGGCCAGGGAAGTTCGCCGGGAGGGCCTGGCGTCTTCAACGACGGGGATTTGGTTTACGACACGACCATTCAGGTCTATGTCCTGAACTCGGAATCTCAGACCCAGGCCCTGACGATCAGTCTCGAGCAATTCGACCCCGGAACGGTCACCCGGTACCTCAATGAGACCCAAGGGAACTCGACGGTCCTGGCGCCGATCCAAGTCGACGTTCGCGTGAATCCCCAATGGTCGAACGTCACTGCGACCCTCGCGCCCGGGGGCTTGACTGTGATCCAGGTCCCGGTCCCGGCCGCGTCGTCGACGCGCCACGTCGAGCTTCGAGTCGGGAACTCGGTCTGGGAGTTGATGCACCTGACTCCCACCGGGAGTTCTCTCGCCGGGCTCTACTCGACGTGGGGGCTCGACGGGGTGCTTCTCGTCGAGGCCGGAGTGACGGCGGCCGTCTTCCTCGCGTTCACGGCCGCAGCGAGGGCGTTCGCAAAGCGGATCTACCGGCCACCGAAGGTGCCGATCTGGTGGCCCGCGGGGTGGGTCGTCGTCCCGTTGTTGTTCTTCTTCGCCGAGTACGTCCCGACAAACCAGTTCCTCGGCGCCCTCAGTCCGTTCCTCTATCCGGTCTTCTTCGGCGTGGCGGCGTTCCCGTATCTTCCTCGCCTCTGGAAGGAGTTCGAATGGGCGGAGTTCCACGGATTCCGGGCGCGGAGCTCGACCGAGGCGGTCATGCCGACGGCCATGCTCCCCGTGGTCCGGACACGGGAGGGTCTCCGCTGCGCCCCTGAGACGTGGCGGGAGGCGATCTACGCACTGTTCGGAGTCCCGCTCCCCGAGGTCCAGATGGACGTCGCCAAGTCGGGCGGAATCGAGCTCAAGCTGGAGCCGGCAGGGCTCTCCGTCACTTGCCCTCTTTCCCCGTGGTATCAGGCCGAGGCCGACATCGTCTACTGGTACGACTCGCGGAAGGGGCTGAGCCGAACCCGGCACCGGTTGCGGTTCTTCCGGCGGGAGACGGTCGCGCTCGGGTCCGCCGGTGCCGGGAGTGGAGAGTCCCCTGCGGCAAGGACGACGAAGCGATGGGATCCCCACGTCGAGCCCGGCTCGCTGAGAGGTTCCTTCCCCCCGGTCCGGGAAGTCGCAGAATACCTCGCCGGAGTCCGAGCGGTCGAGCAGGAGGCGCTCGACCATGAGGTCGACAAGCTCCTGGTCGCCGAGTTGCGTGGCCAGATCCTCCGGCGCGAGCGGGAGGCGTCGAACGAACTGCTCGGGGTCGCGCTGCGTGCGCTCCACGACAAGAGCACCCCGGGTTCCCCCTCCGACCTAGAA
>JAKIWY010000228.1 GCA_022749835.1 Thermoplasmata archaeon
GACCGAAGGTCGCCCGCATGAACCCTTGAGGGGGGTGCCGAGTCGGGGGGGGGCCGACGGCCCGCGGGCCGGTTCCTGCGCTAGGTGAGGCGGGCGATGACCAGTTGGGACTGGATCTTCTCGGCGGGAACTCCGTAGAGCTTGCCGTAGATGACCCGCCGCAGGTCGATGCGCTCGAGTTCGGAGTGGATGAGGTAGGTGAAGATGACCGAGAGCGACAACGGGTAGGTCCGCAACCGCTTGAGCTCCCGCACCGCCCGTTCGGAGGAGAGGGCGACCTCGTAGCCGGTCAGGCTGCGGTTCTCGGCGTACCCCGGGTTCCCCTCGGGCAGGGAGGGGAACTTCGGTTCGAGGTTCGTGATCAGCTCGGCGAGCGTCCGGGCGCTGTAGAGGTCGAGCCCCGAGGCCTTGGAGATCGTCCCGCCCTCGACGAAGCGGGCAGCGATCTCCTCCGCGGCCAACGCCCCGTCCTTTCCTTTCAGGAGCAGAAGGACGTTGCGCACGTCGATCTCGCTCTGGATGACGTTGCGCACGGTCCATTCGTCCCCCTGGAAGAACCGGGACGATTCCGAGAGGTTGCGGTAGTACTCCCGGTCGAGGGCGGTGAGCAGCGGGAAGATGTCGTGGCTCCTCTCGTAGACCTCGAGGAGCGGCAACAGGACGGAGCCGTAACCGAAGCGCACGAGCGCGTTGGCGATCGCCTCGAGCGTAGGCTGTTGAAGCAGCATCCGGAAGTCGTCGAGCGTCATCGTCCCGGCGAAGATCCCCGCGGGGATCTCGCGGCTCGAGACCAGGAACGCCTCCGCCTCCGTGACCGGCCTTCCCTGCGCCTTCGCGGAGAGGATCAGCTCGATGTTTTCGATGTCCCAGCGCCTCAGGTAGGCGCTGACGACCGCCTTCCCGGCGAACGGCGTCGACTCAAGGGAGAGCCGGTTCCGGCGCACCAGCGTGCGGTTGACCGCGACCTCGAGAAGGGGAGCGCCCTGGTAGAGCGAGGCGTTCTGGATGATGTCGTTGCCGTAGATGGTCGGCTCGAGCAGCTTGGTCACCTCGCCGACCTCCGGCGCGGCGGCGAGCGCCAAGAGGGCGTCCCTCGTGAGGAACGACGGGAACTGGACCTTGAGCCGGCCCAGGCTGCTCGCGTACGGTGAGCCGCTCATGAGGGGGCCCCGTCAGCGGGCAAGGAGGCTGCGCACCTGGTCCTCGCGCAGGCGAAGGAGCTCGTCGAAGGTGAGGTTCAGTCGCCGCGCGCCCTCCGGGCTCTCGGCGACCAGACCGCCCAGGACCGGCACGGGGGTAGGGTCGAACCCCTTCCCCGCGATCGAGCGGAGCACAGAAGCGTCTTCGACCCGTCCCGAGATCTTGACCTGCTTTCCCAGGGAGTCGGTCGCCACCGAGTACATCCGCTTGAGGACCTGCGGATACTCCTCGGACTCCGTGAAGCCGACCAAAAGCTCGCGCACCGCCTTGAGTCCCTCCGAGCCCGAGCGCTCGCGCGACAGGTAGTTGAGCTTGCGCGCCTCGAGCTTTGCCGCGGCGACCTTCTGGGCCCGCTCCCGCGCGGCCTCGGCCGTCGACAGGCGGAGGCCCTCTTCGCGCAGCTGGGCCAACCGGCGGTCCCGGTCGCCCGTCAGCCGGGCGAGCTCGGCGTCGACGCGCGCCTTCTCCTCGGCGTACTCCTTCTCGGCGCGAGCGAGGATCTCCTCGACGATCCGCTCGAGGCTCATCGCCGAGTGCCTACAGGATGTTCAGGAGCAGGATGATCCCCAGAACGAAACCGATGATCCAGAGCGTTTCGGGAATGACGAAGAAGAAGAGGACCTGCCCGAACTTCTCGGGCTTCTCCGCGATGATCCCCATCCCCGCGGCACCGATGCCCGACTGGGCCATCCCCGTGCCGATGAGGCCGCCCGCGATGGCGATCCCCGCGCCGATGGCTTCTGCGGACGCAATCGCATCTGAGACCATGCTGACTCCGACTCCGGCCCGCGCAGAAAGGTAGGGTATAAAGGCTCAACCGGAGGCGCCGGCCGGCGGCCCGGGACGGCTACCGGGAGGGTAGGGAAGCCCCGGGTCGCGCGACGACCATCTGCCGGTCGATCCCCATCGGCCGAACGTCCATGGCGCGCTCGAAGACCGGTCGCCCGACCTCCTGGTCCGGGCCCAGGTCCGGGTCGTGGAATCGGACGTGCTCCGGGTCGATGCCGGTGACCACGACCCAGTGGAGGACCCCCTCCGGCCAGTCGGGATCCGGGGCGTAGACACCCTGGTTCACCATGATGATCGCCGGCAGAAGGGCCGGGTCGTTGGCGTCCAGGAGCTCGAGCGTCACCGGACCCAGGACGACCTCGACGCCCTTGCCGAGGGCTCGGACGGTCCGCCAGCGGGCGACCGGGGACGCCCCGAGTCCGAAGACCCGGAACATCCTGGCCATCGGCGAGTCTCCGGCCGGGTGCAGGGAGAATCCGGGGCGCTCCTTGTAGACGGTGACCTCGGCCCCGACGTCTCTCAGGAGCCGGGCGAGCCCGAACGATTCGGTCATCCCGAACGGGAAGATCCAGCTGCGGGCCCACGGGACCATCTCGGAGCCGACGAGGACCGTTGATTCGCTCCGAAGCCAGCCGCAGACCATCTGGACGCACGCCGGCCCGCAACTGCCGATCATCTTCTGCTTGAGGTAGGGGACATCAGGGCCGGTCATCCGATTTCGGGCGCGTCAGCGCCTGGGTCCCCCAACGCGCCCCATCCAAAAGGCTCCCCGGGTGGGGGGAGCCGA
>JAKIWY010000229.1 GCA_022749835.1 Thermoplasmata archaeon
ATTCGTCCGGCGCGTCGGTATTTCTGTCCCCGCGTGGGATATCACCGACCTCGGGGGGCGCGGCGTTGCCCACATCGAACCGGTCGCCGACCGACTTCGGCTCGTGGGGGGCGTCGTGAATGTGGGCCCGTCGGGTGCGAAGAGCCCGGATCTCCTGATGGGCGTGGTCGTCGCATGGTACCTGATCGCCCTCGGTTGGGTGGAAGAGGAGCTGGCCGCAGCCACGGTCGCTTCGCTCGTGGCAATCAGTTGACCTAAACGGAACGCCGTCGTAGTCATTCCGCCGACGGACGCCGCGGAGAGATTCCCGTGATCATGCCCGGCGTCAGGGCGGCGGTGTAGCCGGAGCCTCGTAGGCCGGCAATCGGTCGAGGAGTTCTCGGATAGCTCGGGAGAAAGCCTGCGGATTCTCCAGGGACGGCAGATGGCCGGCCCCCGGTACTCCGGCCCCAATGGCATTCGGCAGGTGCTCGAGCATCGCCTGGCTTTGCGAGGGAGGGATCAACTTGTCTTCCGTCCCCCAGAGGACGAGCGTCGGGACCCTCACCGTGGCGAGCACCGGGGTGAGGTCGCCGCGATAGGCGATCGCCCGCAGGCTTCCGATGACGGCCGCGGAAGTTGCCTCGCGAACGACCTGACGCACCTTGCCGACGACCGGTCCGGCGGCCTCCCACGTGGCCGGCGCGAGAAGGCTGCGGGTCAGCTCCTCCGCGTCGAGGTGCTCTGCCGGATTCTCAAGGCGCCGCGCGGTTGCAAGTCGTTTCGTCCGCGCTTCCACGCTGTCCGCCTCGGAGCGGGTATCGGTCAGCACCAGGGCCGCGAACAGCTCCGGGTGCTTTTCGAAGAGCGCGAGGGCCAGGTATCCGCCGAATGAATGCCCCACGAACACCGCGGGCGTGCCGAGGTGCGGAGCCAAGGTCCGATAGACGATCCGGACGAACCCCGAAAGGGAGTTCGGCACCGGCCAATCCTGAGCGACGCCGAACCCCGGCAGGTCGAAGAGGATGACCCGATGGTCGGTCGAGAGTGCCTTAAGCTGCGGTTCCCACATCGCGTGATTCAACGGATACCCGTGAAGGAACACGACCGGCCGGCCGCGGCCCTTCTCGACGACCGGCCAGCCGCTACCCCGCTCCAGCCCGGGCCCTGCCTCCTCCGAAGCCACTTCCCTACCCACGCCTCGTACCCCTGTTCGGGAACTCGATACTCCCCGAGTAGTTCAAGGTCGCCGAGCCGTGCGACGATTCTATAGGTCGCCCGGGCTCGTCTTTCTTCCCGACGCCGAGGGAGTGAGTGCATGTCTCCGGATCGCTACGAGCGCCTCGAGATCCCCGAGGAGGCCCAGAAGGAGCGGACCGAGGGTTTCTCGGAGATACTCCATTCCTACTCGAAGGAGGAGGCCGTCCTGGAGGCCCAGCGCTGCCTGCAATGCGCGATGCCGTTCTGCGTCCAGGCCTGCCCGATCACCCAGGACTGCCGAGGGTACATCATCCTCCTGGCCCAGGAACGGTTCGACGAGGCCGCCCGACTGACCCTCCGGGATAACCCGCTCGCCAGCGTGCTGTGCAAGACCTGCTACCACTACTGCGAGGAGGACTGCGTCATGGGCGGCCGCGGCGTCCCGATCGCGATCCGTCACTTGAAACGGGCTGCGCTCGAGCTCGGGAGCTGCGACCTTCTCTACGTGCCCAGCGCACCCCGCTCCGAGCGCGTCGCCATCGTCGGCGGAGGACCCACCGGTCTCGCGGCCGCGTGGGACCTCGCCCTGCGGGGCTACTCGATCACACTCTACGAGGCGGAGTCGTTCCTCGGCGGCCAGATCGACACTATCCCGAAATACCACCTGGACGGCGACGAGCTCGATACGGACCTCGCCCGCTGGAAGCAGCTCGACATCTCCTACGTGACCGGGAAGAAGGCGGGCCACGACTTCACCCCGGAGTCTCTGCTCGCCGAGGGCTATCTGGCCGTCTTCGTCGCCATCGGCGCCTGGGAGCCTCGGGGTCTGGGCATCCCGGGGGAGGAGCTCCCCGGGGTCTTCCCGGCGCTCCATTTCCTCCTTGCGATGAACCAGGGACCCGCCGCGCTGCTCGGGCGTCCCGGCCGCAAGGTCGTCGTCATCGGCGGAGGCGACGTCGCCCTCGATGCGGCGCGATCCTGCCGGAGGCTCCCCGAGCACGCCGGCGTCAGCGTCGTCTACCGAAAGGGCCGGGAGGAGATGCCGGCCGGGAATGAAGAGGTCGAAGGGGGCGGGCTCGAAGGAGTCGAGTTCCTCTACCAACGGATCCCGGTCGAGATCGTCGGGAAGGGGAAGGTGGAGGGGATCCGTGTGCAGGCCACAGTACCGGGACCTCCTGACCGATCGGGGCGCCCGACCGCCGTGCCCGTCCCGGGCTCCGAGGAGACGATCCCCTGCGACACGGTCATCGTTGCGGTGGGGGAGACGGCGGATGTCACGGGTCTATCGGCCGAGCTCGACTTTGCGTACGCCTCGCAGGGGTGGCCGCAGGGAAGGCGGGAAGATTGGATGACCGACGTCGAGGGGGTCTTCGCGGGAGGCGGGAAGTCCGTCGTCTACGCGATGGCGGCCGGCTACAAGGCGGCGGGGGCGATCGACGCATTCGTCTCCAAGAAGCGAGGCCGGTCACCGACCGTCCGCCCCGACCCGTTCGGCGGTGAGCCGCCCCCCGTGCTTCCCGCCGGGTACGGCGGGCCGAGCTGGCACCTCTGATCGATCGC
>JAKIWY010000023.1 GCA_022749835.1 Thermoplasmata archaeon
CCGGTCGGCGACCGTCATCGAACCGAAGGGAGCCCCGCGGCCCCGCAGCCCCTCGAGCGAGACGGAAGGCCACCCGCTGGACCCGGCGGAAGAACAGGAGCTCGAGACGATCGGAACCGAGCTCGTCCAGGTGATCCGCGGGGAGAGCCTCGAACAGTGGGCCCGCTGAGAGCGGGCGTCGAGGGCTAACGCGCCGAGCGACCCGCGGCTCTCACGTTCCGTCGACGTCGTCCGGCGACGCACCGTGCGGCTACGATCGGTCGCCCGTCTACGCGCTGCGCCCGACGGGCCGTCAGTCCGCGGAAGGGTGGATCTGAGCGGCCCAGGCGATGAGGGCGATCTCGGCGCTCACGTGGCTGGCGTCGAACGTCCGGATCGCCCCAAGGAGCCGGGCTCTCTCCGCCGGAGCCAGGAGGCGGTCGAGCCGACGGTAGACGTCGTCCTCCTTTCCATGGTGCTCCTCGAGCCGGTCCGCCTCCTGCCGGATGAGCCGTCCGAGAGCGACCCCGTCGGGAGCCGCGGAGCCTCGCGTCTTGGCGAGCAGGGCGCGGACGGCCCCCTGGTACGCCGCGGCCTTCGGGTGCTCGAGCGCGCAGTCGTCCGCGCGGGCCCGGGCCGTCGGGTCGCGCGAAGCGGCGAGCGCCTCGTCGACCAGCCGTTCGTGCTCGTGGTGGACTTCGATCAGGTAGCGGCGGTGCACTTCGAGACCGCGCTCCAGCCGGACCCGGTTGACCGGGTTCCCTCGCTCCAGCCCGTCGGCCGATTCGCGCATGCGGGCCGCCATGACGTTCAGAAGGGTGTGCTCGCGCATCAGCTCCAACGCAAGATCGTTCCCCGGAAACATCGACTTCGTCTCGCGGTCGGGCTCGGGCGTCTCGTTGGCCATGGGACTCGCAAGTACGCCGGGGGTATCTGCTCGTCGGTGAAGGCGGGCTAACCCACCTTGCCACCCCGGCTCGCCCTCATGGACGCTCTCCCCAGGGGGGACGATCCTCTCCGTCGAGGGCGCTCCACCGAAGGGTTATTCCCCCCACGGCCAGAGGCAGGGCGAGGAAGCGGTATGCGGGAGATTGCGAAGGTCGTGCGCGAGCTCGGCATCCACGAGTCGGAGTTCATCCCGTACGGCCACCACGTCGCCAAGATCCCGGTCGCGGTCGCCCGAGCGCGCATGAGCCGACCCCAGGGGCGTCTCGTGCTGGTCACGGCGATGACGCCGACCTCCCATGGAGAAGGAAAGACGGTCACGTCGATCGGCCTCGCCGAGGCGCTCACGCGGATCGGACATCCGGCGGTCGTTTGCCTGCGTCAGCCGTCGCTCGGCCCGACGTTCGGCCTCAAGGGAGGCGCCGCCGGCTCGGGAAAGAGCTCGCTCGAGCCGTTCGAGGACATCAACCTCGGCCTCACCGGGGACATCGACGCGGTGGCGTCGGCGCACAACCTGCTTTCCGCGTTGCTCGACAACCACATCTACCACGGGAACCGCCTCGGCATCGACTCCGGCCGCGTTGTCTGGCCCCGCACGCTCGACATGGAGGACCGCAGCCTGCGCCACATCACCACGGTCATCGACGAACGGGTGAAGGACCCCCCTCGGGCCGGCGAATTCGTCATCACGCCCGCCTCCGAGGTGATGGCGATCCACGGCCTCTCGGAGGATTACGAGGACCTTCGCCGCCGGCTCTCGCGCATTATCGTCGCCTACGACAAGAGCGGTCAGCCCGTGCGGGCGGAGGAGCTGCACGCGGCGGGGGCGATGACCGCCCTCCTGCGGCACGCGATGGAGCCGAACATCGTCCAGACGGCGGAGGGCAGCCCGGCCATCATCCACGGCGGCCCGTTCGGCAACCTCTCGCACGGAACCGCGAGCCGGCTCGCCATCGAGCTCGGCGTATCGACTGCCGAGTTCTGCGTCGTCGAGGTTGGCTTTTCTACCGAGCTCGGCCTCGAGAAGTTCATCGACATCGTCGCACGCCTCGGACGCCTCGAGGCGGCCGCCGCGGTCGTCGTCGTGACGATCCGCGCCCTCAAGCACCACACCCCGGTGCACGAATCGTCCGGGGCGACCGACGCCCTCTCCGGTGGATTCGAGAACCTGGCCCAGCACATCGCCAACGTCCGGCGCTTCGGCCTCTCTCCGGTTGTCGCCCTCAACCGGTTCGGGGACGAGCGGCCGGAGGAGCTCGAGGCGCTCGGGCAGTTCTGCCGGGACCAGTTGGTACCCTGGGCGGTGTCGCGGGCGCACGCCCTTGGTGGCGAGGGAGCCCGGGAGCTCGCCCAGGCCGTCGTCGACGCCTCGAGCGAGAGGATCCCTTGCCGTCCGCTCTACTCGCTCGACTCCGAGCCGCTCTCCGCCCTCTCGACGCTCGCGGTCGACCTCTATGGCGGCGCCGGAGCCGAGCTTTCCGCCGAGGCCGCCCGAGATCTCGAGGGCCTGCGGGCGATCGGGGAAGGGAAGGGGGTCATCTGCGTCGCCAAGACCCCGCTTTCGCTCTCCGACGACTCTCATCGCCTCGGGCGGCCGCGCGGCTTCCGGGTGCGCGTGCGACGATTCGCCCGCTGCTCCGGCGCGGAATTCACCGTGGCCTACCTCGGAGCGATCGTCGCGATGCCCGGGCTTCCCGAGCACCCGTGTGCCGAGGGGATGGAGCTGGCGGCGAACGGACGGGTGACCGGTCTCTCCTAGCGAGTCGGTCGCGCTCCCGGGTGCCGCGAGAGACGACGGGAACCTCGGAGTAGTTCGGGTGGCCGTCACGGTGGGCCGACGACGTAGGCCTTAGGGGACGACCTCGGCGGCGGTGAACGCGGGCGACGCGAGCGCCAAGGCGCGTGCGGTGTACCGCTCCAGCCGGTCCGCCTGGGCAGCCTCCGGCTTGAGGCACGGCCAACCCCAATGGAGGACGACCGGGTCACCGACACGGATCCCCGGGAGGAACCGCTCGTCGAAGGTCACGCGGGACTCTCCCGGGTTTGAAAGGGTGAGCGCCCCGCCCACCCAGGTGAGCCGGGGTTTGCGGGCCACCAACGAACGGCCCTCGATCCCGACGATCTGCGCGAGCGCCGGCCGGCACTCCTCCATGTTCCCGAGGGTCGTCTCGACGTGTCCCGTGACGGCGCCGACCCCGACGAACGCGACGTGAAAGGCATGGTGGGGTATCGCCCCCTCGGGAAGCCGCCGGGCGAGCTCGGAGGCGACCGAACGGGGCAGTCCCCGACGGACGAGCGTCTCGAGTAGGTGGAGGAAATCCTCCTTCCGAAAAGCGTCCAGGAGGTCGTTTCCCATCCAGTACGCCTCGACGACCCGTGCATCGAACGGGTCGAGCCCATGTCGGCCGCCGATCGCCTCGAGGTAGGGCATCAGTGCCTCGAAGCGGGAGAGCGCCTCCCGGGCCTCGTCTAGCCCCTCGCCCTCGGTCACGGCACGCTCGAGAAGCGAGCTCGCCCCGGCCGGGCCGCAGTATTCGCGCCGGCTCGTCGCGATGCTGAACCGTGCGCAGAGTTGAACGCCGTCCATCTCAGGCGACCGGCCGGGGGAGGGGCGAGATTGCGCGCACGATGAGCGCGCCGGCCGCCCGGAGGTAGATCGCCCCGACCGCCAGCACGGCGCCGGCGACCACGACCGCCGCACCGAACGCCTGAAGGAGCGTGACGGTCGACGCGCCGAAACCGACGGCCAGGGCCGTGGTGATAGGGAAGCCCAGGACGAGGACCGAGGTGGCCACGCCAAGCTCGACCCGCTTCAACCCCGCGTACCAGCTGGTCACGAAGGCGCCGAGCAGCAGCGCGCTCACGAGCGCCCACTGCCATTGAGCGCCCGACAAGGAGCTCACGCCGGAGAACTGGGCGGTCGCCGTGATGTACCCGACCAGGAAGATGGCGCCGAAGCCCATCCGGCCGAGGGCCACCGTGGTCGAGGGAAGCGCCCTGAGGGTGTGTTTCGAGAGCGTGTACTCGGCGGCCCACAGGACGGTGGCGACGAGAACGAAACCCGTGCCGTCCGACCAGATCGCCGAGCGCACCGAGAGCAACAGCAGGTTTCCTGCGAGGAGGAGCGCGGCGGCGAGGGCGATCCGTGCGTGGAACTTCTCGCGGAGGACGACGATCCCGAAGACCGACGCCATGAGAAAGAGCGTGCGGTACCCGAAGGTGGCGGTCGCCGCCCCCCCCGAGGCGGTCGCGAGCTCGATCCCCCGGAAGAACAACAGGAACGGGATCGCACCTCCGATCAGGCCGATGACCGCGAGGCGACCCCAGTCTCTCGGCCGCAAGGGAGAGCTCGTCAGCCGACCGGCGACGAGCGCCACGGGAATGAGGAGGCCAGCAGCCATGAGGTTGCGAACGGTGACGAACGCGTCCGTGTTCGTCCCGTGCGCGGCGTAGAAATTCACGAACGTGGAGACCCCGCTGACAACGGCGGTGACCAGGATGAGGAGAATGCCGATGCCGGCGTGGCGCTGGCCCAGAGGCCCGCCGGTTTCGCCCGCTGACCCCTCGGCACCGGTCACGGTCCCGCTCCCGATAGCAGAGGCGACGAGGCCCTTCGGGTAGAGGCGGTGCGTGGCAGCAGAGGCTGGCGCGCCATCTCGAGGGCCGCGAGCGCGTCGGCCTCGGGAATGATCCGCACGGCGAACCCGGCCTGGACGATCACGTAGTCGCCGGGATGGGCCTCGGGGACGTACAGAAGGCTCGCCGACTTGACCGACCCTTCGAAGTCGACCTCAGCCCGACGGTCCGCCGCGTCAGCACCCCGGATCGCCGTGATCCGTCCCGGGATCGCTAGGCACATAGAGGTTCTCCTCCTGGGGGAACGCGAGCCGCCGGCACCTGGTCTCCCTTGGGCGACTGCCGAAAGCCGTCGCCCGTGAGTGCCCAATCCCACGGTCCCGTCATATCGCCATCTCCCCGGGTCGAGCCGTGGGGCCGGCGGCCGGTGGAGACGGTTCGGGTAGGTCCACGTCGACGCCCGAAAGCACGAGGCCCTGGGCCCGGGGGTCCCTCTCGTCCCGCGAACGCTCGACCACCAGTTGGGCGTCCCGCGCGACGCTCCCCTCGAACGCGGCGGGCCAGGCGGAGCGGATCGACGCTTCGGTGATGTGGGAGAGGGCGCCGATCCAAAGGCGCACCCGGACGACGCGCCCCCCGCCGTCGGGCGGGGCGACCTCCTCCAATCGCCGTCGCAGATCGCGGAGCGCGTGTTGCTCATGCATCGCCGGCCTTCCTGGACCCGACCGCGGTCCGGCCCCCTTCGGCGGCGCGTAACGCCGTGACCAACCGCTCGGTGACCTCGGCGATCGCGACGGGTGTGTGCCGGCCGACCCCCGAGCCAATCGAAAGCTGGGAGGCCTCCACGCCGTAGAGGAACAGCTCGCCGGGGAGCCGACCGAGGGCACGGCCGAGGGCCACCGCTCCGGAAAGCGAGACGCCGTGGGTCGAGGTGACCGGGGTGGCCGACCCTTCGCCCAGCGCCAAGAGGTCGACCACGTGTACGGTTCCCGGGGCGGAGCCCGAGACGACGGCGTCGACGACGAAGACCGTCGGCTCATCCGCCCACATATCGAGGAGCTTGGTGAGGTCTCCGGAGCACTCGAACACTCGGGCGCCCTGGCCGAGGCGCTCCCTAACGGCCGTTGCAACCAGCAGGCCGACGGCATCGTCCCCCCGACGTTCGTTGCCGAGACCGATGACCAGCGGTGCCCTCGGGAACGAGGGGGCTCCCCGCACCGGTCGGCCGGTCGCCGTGGAACCTGTCAGCGGCGGTCCACCTCCAGGGTGAGGAAGTGGGTGGCGCAGGAGATGCACGGATCGTGGTGTCGGATCGCGCGCTCGCAGGCGTCGGTGAGCGTCGCGTCGTCCGCCCGGATCTGGCGCTCGAGCAGATGGCGGAGGTCGTCCTCGATCCGCTTCTGGTTCTGCGAGGTCGGGGCGACGATGCGCGCGCGCTCGATCAGGCGCTCCCGGCTGAGCTCGTAGCGGTGGTACAAAAGGCCCCGCGGCGCCTCGGTCGCGGCGGCGCCGCTTCCTCCCTCGAAGGTCGCGGGCGGGGGGACGAAGGCGGCTTCGGGGCGTCGGTAGGTCGAGAGGATCCGCAGCGCCTCCTCGCAGGCGTAGTGCACCTCGAGCGATCGGACGATGATGCTGCGCGCGGGGTTCGTGACGACCGGCTCGAGGCCGACATCGTTCGCGAGCGCCCGGGTCTTCGGCAGGAGCCGGGTGCGGTTGAGGGCGTACCGGGCCATCGGGCCGACCAGGTAGGAGCCGCCGCCGCGCCGCACGGAGTGGAGCGCGTTCGAGTGCGGCACCTGCAGCTCCTCGAACTCCTCCTCGTAGCGCGCGGCCGGGATCTCGAGGCCCCGGCTCGACCGGATCAACCCCTCGTTCATCGGGTATTCGTCCGGGTGGACCAGGGAGACGAATTCGTAGTCCTCCTCGACATCCGGAAACTCGAGTCCCGAGGCGAAGCGCACGGTCTCGGCGGCCAGGCCGAGCGCCTTCTCGAGCTCGGGCCGCAGCGCCTCCAGCTCCTCGCGCTCCGGGGCCCGATAGAAGCCGCCGACGCGCACGTTGACCGGGTGGATCTCGCGGCCGCCGAGCACCTCCATCAGGTGGTTGCCGGCGCGCTTGAGCGAAAGACCCCGCGCGACGACCTCGGGGAACTCCTTCGCCATGCGAACGGCGTCCGGGAAGCCCAGGAAGTCGGGGGCGTGCAGGAGGTAGATGTGCAGGCTGTGGCTCTCGATCCATTCGCCGCAGTAGAGCAGGCGCCGCAGCTCGCGCAGCGTTCCGGTGACGTGCATGCCGAGCGCGGACTCCATCGCGTGGGAGGCGCTCATCTGGTAGGCGACCGGGCAGATGCCGCAGATCCGGGCGGTGAGGTCCGGCGCCTCCTCAAAGGAGCGGCCGCGCAGGAGCGCCTCGAAGAACCTCGGCGGCTCGAAGATCCTGAGCTCGACCTCCTCGACGCGGTCGCCGTCCAGCCGGGCCCGAAGGGCGCCTTCGCCCTCGACGCGCGCGAGGTAGTCGACCGCGATCGTGCGCTCGGTCACTTCTCTCCTCCGGCCCCGAGCGATTCCGCGGCGGCGCGGAACGCCGGCGCCTCCGCATTGAACGTACGAAGCAGCCGCTCGAGCTGCGGAGGGGAGAGACCGAGCTGCTGAAGCTCGGTGAGGAGCGGAGGCGCGTTCACGGTATCCTGGGGACCAAAGCAGCCGTAGCAGCCGCGGTGGAACGCGGGACAGATCGCCCCGCAGCCGGCCTGGGTCACAGGCCCGAGGCACGGGGTGCCGTGCGCCACGAGGACGCAGACGTTTCCCCTTCGCTTGCACTCGAGGCAGACGCTCTCGGTCGGCACGTTCGGCGTCCGCCGGGCCAGGAAGGCGCTGAGCGTCTCGAGCAGCTGCCGCTTGCTGATCGGGCAGCCCCGCAGCTCGAAATCGACGGGCACATGGTCGCGGATCGGGGTCGAGGTGGCGAGCGTGGAGATGAACTCGGGCCGGGCATAGACGGCCTTCTTGAAGTCGTCGATATCGCCCAGGTTGCGCAGCGCCTGCACCCCACCGGCCGTCGCGCAGGCGCCGATCGTCACGAGCGTCGTCGTGGCGGCGCGGACCTCCCTGATCCGGCGCGCGTCCGCCGCGGTCGTGATGGAGCCCTCCACGAGCGAGAGGTCGTACGGACCGTCCACAGCCGCGCTGGTCGCCTCGCGGAAGTAGGCGATATCTACCGCGCCGGCGACGGCGAGGAGCTCGTCTTCGCAGTCGAGGAGCGTGAGCTGGCAGCCGTCGCACGAGGCTAACTTCCAGACCGCGAGCCGAGGGCGCCGGGGCGACATCTCAGAGTTCCCGGACATTCCAGCGGGGTTTCACGTCGGCGTAGCAGAGGACCGGCCCGTCCCGGCAGATGAACGACGCACCGAACTGGCAGTGGCCGCACTGGCCGAGCGCGCACTTCATGTTGCGTTCCATCGAGACGAAGATGGCGTCGGAGCGCAGGCCGCGCGCCTCGAGCGACTGGGCGCTGCGGCGCATCATCACCTCCGGGCCGCAGAGGAAGGCCACGGTCTGCGTCGGGTCGAAGCGCAGGTCCGGGATCCGGTCGGTGACGAGTCCGACGTCGCCATACCAGTCACGCCCTGCGGCGTCGACGGTCGTCTGGAACCTCAGGTCGTGCCGGGAGCGCCAGCGCTGGAGCTCGGCGTAGTACAGGATGTCGGCCGGGGTCCGCGCCCCGTAGATGACCTCGAGCCGGCCGAACCGATCGCGTTGGCGCAGTAGCTCGTAGAGGGCCGGGCGGACGGGGGCGATGCCGAGACCCCCCACGACCACGACGACGTCGCGTCCCTCGGTCTCGTCGATCGGCCATCCCGCGCCGAACGGTCCTCGTACCCCGAGGACGTCCCCGACCGACACGCCCACGATCGCGCTGCTCACCTTTCCGGCGGCACGGACGGTGTGAACGCGCTCCCCCGCCGCGGCCGGGTCGCCGCTCAGTGAGACGGCGACCTCCCCGACGCCGAAGCGGTAGAGCATGTTGAACTGGCCGGCGGAGAACGGGGGGAAATCCCCGCCGTCGGCCGGTCGCAGGGCGAGGGTCACCGTGTCGCTGCTCTCCACGGAGCGGCGCACGACCACGCACGGGACCGGTGCGAAAGCCCCCGGGGGGGACGACTCCCCCCCCGTCGGCCCGAGGGGATCAGACGCCATGGACATCGAGGATCTGCAGTCGGGCGTTCTGCACCCGCGTCGCGATCACGGGGAGCAGCCTAAGGAGGAACCGATACGCGTCGGCCGGCCGTCGCTCGAGCACCCGACGAAGCACCTCCGCGCGAAGGGAGAGCGTGCGCGTCGGCTTGACGGCGCGCGCGTCGAGCTGCCAGTGGTGGGGCGGGACGAGCCACGACCAGCCGAGAACGTCGCCTGGTCCGAGCGTCTGGATCGTGAGGCGGGGCTTTTCGTACGCCTCGAGCTCGAGGGCGACCTTGCCGTGGAGGAGGAGGTGGAACCAGTCGGCCTCGGCCCCCTCCCTCAGGAGGAACTCCCCGGGCTCCCACGACCGGTCCTCCGCGCCTTCGCCGATCTCGGAAAGGAATCCAGGGTCGAAGCCGTGGAGGAACGGGTGGTCGGTGAACAGGGCCGGTGCGGCCGGCCGGGCGGAGGCCCTCATGCGAGCCCTCCGGGCGGCGGGCGGGCTCCTTGGGGCTCGCGGATCGCCGCCACCTCCTCGGTGAGGTCGATCCCCACGGGGCACCAGGTGATGCATCGGCCGCAGCCGACGCACCCAGAGACCCCGAACTGGTCGTGCCAGGTCCCGAGCTTGTGGGTGAGCCATTGGCGATAGCGCGACATGCCGCTCGAGCGCACCTTGGCGCTGTGGAGCTCGGTGAACCCGAGGTTGAAGCAGGAGTCCCAGCGGCGCCAGCGCTCCGCGCTCGTCGCGTCGAGCGCGGTCATCTCCTCGTTCGTCGAGCAGAAGCAGGTCGGACAGGCGAGGGTGCAGTTCGCGCAGGAGAGGCAGCGGCGGGCGACGATCTCCCAACGTGGATGGGCGAGATTGTCGACCATCAGCTCCCGGAGCCCGTCCGTCGTCATGCTCCGTCCCATCGAGGCGGCGGTCCGCTCGATTATCTCCTTCCCGCGGCCGTGGTCCGCCGTAACGGCAGGGGTGAGGGGAAGGTCGCTGGCCAGCTCCGCACCACGCGGGGAGCCGACCCGGACGAGGAACCGATGAGGCCCGGGCGAGAGGATCTCGGTGATCCCGAGGTCGTACCCCTCGCTGAGACCCGGGCCGGTTCCCATCGAGGTGCAGAAGCAGGTGGCACCGGCTTGGCCGCAGGCGACCCCGATGACGAGCGAGCGACCCCGGCGGGCGCGGTACCCCGGGTCCGGGTACTTGCCGAGGAACACCCGGTCCTGCACCTCGATCGCGGCGACCTCACAGGCCCGCACCCCCAGGAAGGCGAACGGAGGCGCCTCATTCGGCTCGATGGTCACCTCGAACGACTCCTCTTTCCGGTGCGCGGTCCAGAGGCGTTCGTGCGGGGGGAACAGGTACTTCTTCCAGCTGTGCGGGCCCACGTTGTAGCCGAAGAGCGCGTCGTCCCCCCGCCGCTCGAGCCGGTAGCGGCCCGCCTCCTGACGGTCGGTCCAGCCGACCGGAAGGTCGGCGTCACCCTCGAGGTCACCGTAGACAATCGCTCCGTCTCGCACGGTGGGGCCGACGACCCGGTAGCCGCGTCCTTTGAGGGCGGAGAAGAGAGAAGGGAAGTCGTTCCGAGAGAGAATCCCGGTATCCCCGACGCCCTGTCGCGAAATCCCCTCGGGCACCCTCGCACCGTACCTGGAGGCGAACGATGGGGAAGGGCGTAATAAACCGATTTGTCACCCCGCCTTCACCCCGGGGCTTCCCGGGGGGTGCGGGGGCCCAGCGGCGCGGCCGCTACGGGCCGAGGAGCGTCGCGTCGATGTCGGAGATCCGACGACGACCCACGAGGGCCATGTCGATGGCCAGCTCCGTGGAGAGGAGGGAGAACAGCCGGGCAACCCCCGCTTCTCCCCCGGCCGACAGCGCCCAGAGGACCGGCCGACCAAGCCCGACCGCGCGGGCACCCAGCGAAAGGGCGATCAAGACATCGTCCGCTCGCCGGACCCCGCCGTCCAGGTAGACTTCGCAGCGAGCCCCGACCGCGTGCACGACCGAGCTAAGAACATCGATCGTCGCGGGGGCCGCATCGAGCTGTCGGCCCCCGTGGTTCGAGACGACGACGGCGGCCGCGCCGTGCTCGACGGCTTTCAGCGCATACACCGCCCTCAGGATCCCCATGACGCCGATCGGAAGACGGGTCACCACACGCAACCCGTCCACCAGCGCCCACGTGCTCGAGGCGGACCCGAAGGTGAAATAGGAACCCGATCGCTCCGGTTGGCGAACCGGAGTCTGGATGTTCGGGCCGTTCCCCACGGGGACCACGAAGTCGAGGGCGATCCCTCCTTCGGCCTGCCGGTCCCGCACCCCGAGGACGGGGACGTCCGCGGTGAGCACGAGCGCCTTGAACCCCGCTGTTTCGGCCCGCTGGACGAGGCGTTGGGTCTCGGCGAAATCCGGCTGAACGTACAGCTGGAACCATCTCCCTCCGGCCGGCCCCCCCGCCCGGGCGATCTCCTCGAGCGGATGCGAGCTGAGCGTGCTGAAGGCGGCGAGCACCCCGGCGGAAGCGGCGGCTCGGGCGGTCGCGAGCTCGCCGTCCGGGTGAAGCAGGCCCTGGTAGGCGGTCGGCGAGGCGAAGAAGGGCGCGTTCACGCTCTGCCCGAGAAGTCGCGTAGAGAGGTCGACCCGGTCGACACCCGTGAGAACGTGCGGTCGTACGGTGTGATGGCCAAAGGCCGTCCGGTTACGCTCGAGCGCCCGCTCTTCCCCGGCGCCTCCCTGGACGAACGCCCAGACCGCGGGGGAACACCGGCGCCGGCCCGCCTCCTCCAGGTCCCGGAGGGTGCGAAAGCCGCCGGTCGTAGCCGCCTCCATGGTACCCCTTGGCCGACCAACCGCAAGGGCCCCTCCGAGGATTTGACCGCGTCGGTGCCCGCCCGCGACGTCTCGGTCCCCGGGCGGGGTCGGGTCGACCGACAACTGTTCCTTACGATATCAAATAGGTCATCGACCGATTTTGTCTCGGGGAAGACCCCCCTTCACCGATGCAACAGGACCCCGTCCGCCTTCCAGGTAGCGTCCCGAGAGCGGCGACGCGATCGATGTGGACGCGACTCCTCGCCTTCCTGCGGAGCCACCCGATCCTCTGCCTGTTCCTCCTGACCCCGGGGATGGTCGAGTATCTCTCGGGCTCGAGCGCGCTGGCGAACATCGTGCTCAACCCCGTC
>JAKIWY010000230.1 GCA_022749835.1 Thermoplasmata archaeon
AGAGTCCGACGACAAGTCCGACCGGCGCCGGACCCGGCGCCCCCCGTCCCGCTAGCAACGACCCTCCGAACGGACCGCGACCGCTGTTCGGAAGATGAAACACGGGCCTCCCGGCCCTCGATTCACGATAGCACGCTAAGTGATGACATACCTCGGAAAACGGGTTCCCGTCCGAGGGGCCGAATAGGCCGTTCTCTCGAGGGGGAGGGGGATAGTCCCATTCCCGGGGTCGATACGCGAACATAAGTATAAATACGCATCTCGCCCAAACATACCTTCGAGAGATGTCGGTGCCCGAGCTCGAGGTTGAGACGACCCCCCACTCCCCCCCTCGGGACCATGCCCCCGAGGCACAAAGCAGCGAGCACGGACACCGGCCTCTCCACACGGAGTAACATGCTGGCGCGATCCAAACCGCATTCGGAGCACCCCCCGAGCCGGCCGACGCCCCAGAGCGCCCCGCTGGCGTCGCCGGCCAATCCGGAACCGAAGTCCTCGCCGAGAGAACCGGACTCGACCGGTCCGGACACCCTGAGCGGCGCGCTCGTGCACTTCGGCCTCACCG
The DNA here is from genome assembly GCA_022749835.1 of Thermoplasmata archaeon. Classification (GTDB taxonomy): domain Archaea; phylum Thermoplasmatota; class Thermoplasmata; order Lutacidiplasmatales; family UBA184; genus Lutacidiplasma. The sequence goes on from JAKIWY010000230.1 coordinate 566, forward strand.
CCCACGAGGCGAAGATGTACGAGACCCTCCTCCAAAACGGGCCTTCCACGGCCCGCCACGCGATCGTCCACTCGGGCCTCGACCGGGCCACGGGCTACCGTATCCTCGCGCGCCTGAGGGCCCGCGGGTTGGCGACGGCCACCGGACACCGACCGAAGACGTTCGTGGCGCTCGACTCCGGCCGGTTCCTCGAACGGGTCTCGGCCGTCCTCAAGGATGAGCTCGAGATCCACCGCATCCTGCGGGACGCCTACGCCGCGGAGCTGAGCCCCTCCCGCCAGGCGCCGAACGCACTGCCGCGCCCCGCCAGCTTCTCCCCGGCGCTCGTCCCGCCCCCCGTCCGGCCCCTTTCGAGCCGTTACCGGCTCCTCGCGACCCCCGGCGACCAGGAGCGCCACCTGACGGCGGCGATCCGCGGGGCGACCAGGGAGATCGATGCGCTCATCCGGCCGATGGCGCTGCCCCTCTCCCACCGCCTCGAGGTCGCCCGGGAGTTCGGTCGTGCCGTGACCCGGCGCGTCAAGGTCCGGCTCGTCCTCGACTACCAGGCGAGCGAGCTCGACTACCTCGCGGCGATCCTCCGGGAGTCTCCGGTCGGCGCCCCGAGCCTCGAGGTCCGCTTCCACGGTCCGCAGCTCTCCGCGCTGTATCTGTTCGACCAGCACCAGGCCGCCCGGCTCGTCCGTTCGCCGGCGATGGGCACCCCCGGCGCCCATTTCGGGATCTCCTCGGCCGAGCCCGAGTTCGTCCGGTTGCAGGTCGCCCGCTTCCAATCCGTCTGGCGCGACGCCGTGCCGGTCGCCCACGCGCTCCGCTCCTCGGAGGGGTCGGTCGCCATCCCGGGCGCCTCCTTCAAGGAGCTTCGCCGCTGGGTCGACGACGTGACGGCGACCGAAGCCCGCTGATCGTTCGGCTGGCCCGGCGGGCGCTCCGCCGCATCGGGGACAACCCCTAAACACCCACGCGACCTCTCGCTCGCGTGGTGACCGAAGGCGACCACCGGCATTGCAAGGTCTGCGGCAAGACCTGCGGGCCGGAGCAGGAGTTCTGCAGCAAGGCCTGCCGGGCGAAGCGGGAGACGAACCTCGCGACGCGGCGGAACTACACCTACGCGATGTACGCCCTCATCGCCTTCCTCGTGATCGTCTTTGGGCTGAGCCTGATCCGCCTGTAGGCCGAACCCCCGTGACGAAACCCTACCGGGTGGGGGTCTGCGGTGGGACGTTCGACCACTTCCACGTCGGGCACGCGCTGCTTCTGGAGACCGCCGCGCGGCTCGGCCAGGAGGTCCGCGTCGGGGTCACCACCGCCAACTACCTCGCGGAGCATCCCAAACCGTTCGGCGAGCGGCTCCAGCCGTTCGCCACGCGGCGGAGTGCGGTGGTCCGTCACCTGAACGCGCTGGACCAGGAAGTCCGTTGGCGGGTAGTACCCCTCAACGACGCCTTCGGCGGCTCCCTCGAGCGGGGAGTCGACCTGTTGGTCGCCTCGACCGAGAGCGCCGCCGGGGCGCGCCGGGTCAACTCCGAACGCCGCCGCCTTAGGCTCCCCGCCCTCGCCGTCGAGAAGGTGCCGCTCCTGCGGGCCGACGATCTTCTCCCGGTGAGCTCCCGAAGGATCCGCGCAGGACTCATCGACCGTCGCGGGCGGCGCCTTCGGCCGCTGCGGATCGCCCTGATCCAGCCACCCGGCGCCGCCGGAAAGCTCCCGGCCCGGACGGTGAAGACGATCTTCCCGAAGACGCGGGTGCGGGTGATCCGTCGTTCAGCGCCCGAGCCCTTCCATCGCGAGGGCTTCCAGTCACTGCTGAGGGAGGGATTCGACTACGTTCTCCGCCTGCGCCCGGCACGCTTCTCGGGAGGGATCCGGCCGAGGAACCTCTGGAAGCTGGAGGCGTGGGATTCCGACGGACCCGTACGGCCGGGTCGAGCCCAAGCCCCTGCCAACGATCTCGCCGCTCAGCTAGAGGCGCTTTTTGCACCCCGGGGAGCCCGCCGAGAGGAAGGAGCCGTCGCCCGTCCCGTCACGGGGAAGGGTTATCGCCGCCCTGTACGCTAGGCTCGCCGATGGAGACGTACCTGCGCATCACGTTCCACAGCGAGGGGGCCAAGCCGTCGGAGGTCGCCGACCGGCTGACGTCGTTCGGGTTCGTCCCGACGCAGGGGAACTACG
>JAKIWY010000231.1 GCA_022749835.1 Thermoplasmata archaeon
AGAAGAAGTCGGGCGCGCCGGCGATCTCCTGCTGCCCGGCGACGCCGTACAGCTTGCCCGGATGCGTCACGAGCTTCTGCGCCGCGTCGATGTACGCCGGGGCCTTCTCCAGGCGCGCGACGGTCCGGTCGAACTGCTCGCAAACGATGAGGATCCCGGTCTCCCCCACGTGCGACGCTCCCAACTTCCGCCGCTCGCACAGGTGCAGTCGTCCGCCGCGCTTCGCCGGCCCCACGACCGTCCAATGGTCATCGTCGGCGAGATTCTTCCACCCGAAGACCTGTGAGTACCACTTGGCGGCGCGCTTTCGGCTGCGGACGAATATCGCCGTCGAGGAGATCCAATCGGTCATCGTGCCACCTTCGGTCTCGGCGAGTGCGGGGGGCTTAATCCCGATTTCGGGGCGAAGACGATGCGGGTCCGAGCCTTCAACGGGGGACTCGCGATCGCTTCCCGATTGGGGCGTCGGTCCGAACCTTCACCGAAAGCGGTTTGAGCAGTGCACCTCCGCCGGGCGGACGTGGTGGCGGCGATCTCCCCCGTCCTTCGCTGGCTTCTCGAGCCTCAACAACCTCCGGTACGCTACTTCGCTCTGCGCGATCTCATGGGCCGAAGCGAGTCGAACCCCGAGGTCCGCAAGGCCCGGGCCGGGATCCCGCGCGTCGGCTGGGCGGCGGATATCCTCGCGAAACGCCGTTCGGACGGATCGTGGGAAGACGGCACACGCCTCTACCGCCCGAAGTACCTCTCGACCCATTGGATGCTGCTCGTCCTCTCGGACCTAGGGCTGACGCGAAAGCATCCGGCGATCCGGGAGTCCTGCGAACTATGGATCGAACGGTTCGCCAAGCCGGACGGTGGATTCGGCCTGGACGGAGGATCGCGAAGTCACCTGTGCCTCGTCGGGAACACGGCAAGAGCCCTCATTCGGTTCGGCTACAGCGAGCACCCAGCGGTGATCCGTGCGATGGAGTGGCTCGTGAAGAACGCCGACCCAAAGGGTGGGTGGTCGTGCTTCGGCGCCGGGCGCAACCTCGATTCGTGGGAGGGGCTCAGCGCCTTCGCGGTGTACCCGCGGCGCCGATGGACCCCGAAGATGGAGGAGTGCGTTTCGAAAGGCGCCGAGTTCTTCCTGAGCCGGGAGCTTCAGCACCAGGGGGCTCGTTACGCGCCGTGGTACCGGACCCACTACCCGGTCCACTACTACTACGATCTCTTGGTCGGCCTTGACGTGCTAACCTCGCTCGGCTACTCCCGCGACCCGAGGGTCTCTCCCGCACTCGCCTGGATGCGGGGGAAGCGACGGGCCGATGGGCGATGGGATCTCGACGCGGCGCATCCGGACCTTCTTGGCGGGGCGGCCGACTGGTACCGGACCCACCCCACCCAGCGGCCCGTGCCGTTTCAACTGGAAGCCCCCGGGCGGGCGAGCAAGTGGATCACACTCAAGGCTCTCGTGGTCGAAGAGCGCGTGAAATCCTCTTCACGGGGCGCTCCGCTACCGCCCTGAGATCTCGGGGCGACCGCCGGAAGGCGAACCGCACCCGGACGGCCGAACTCGAGGAAGGGCTCGGTGCTTCGACGGCTTAGTCCGAAGCCAGAAGGTGGACGACGGGCGAGGGGCCGGGGGATCGATCCGAGGTCCAGGGCGCGACGTGGGACGGCCGTCGGGGGATCTCGTTCCCCCTTCGGTCAGAGCTTCGCACGGCCGCCGGTCGGCGGTCGAGCCGCTTATTCTGCATCGTCGCTAGCTCCCGGCGTGCCTGGACAGCCGACGGTGGATTCACGCCCCAACGGGCGGGTCCCCCCGGTCGGAGGTCGGGCCGCTTCGAAGGTGAGAATTACGACGGGAACAGAGAGCGCGAGCCAGAGCCCGATGCGCCGATCGCTGGGAACGGCACGACCTTCCCTCCGGCTGACCGCCCGAGCCGCGGGGGTCGGAGCCGCCGCGGTGAGTCTGCTCCTTGTGTTGGGGGCGTTCTCCGGGGGGGCGAGCGCGTCGTCCGTCAGCAAGGCGCCGTACGCCGGCGTCCACACGGGGACGACCTCCAGCACGTCGCACAGCGGCTGCGGGGTCGCGACGATATCGGCGAAGCCGTACTTCTTCGGGCGGACGGGAACCGGCGGCTTCGCCGCCGCCGCGAAATCCCCGTCGTGCACGAATCCGGCCGGCTCGACCGCCAGCGTGAGCCTCGGGTTCACGAGCTTCCTCGCGCTGCCTCTCAACAGTTCGAAGGTCTCTCTGCGCGCCGACACATCGATCTCGGCCTGGATCGTCGACCACATTGTTCAGGGCAAGTGCACCGCTGCGACGGGCAGCACCTACCCGATCTGTGACCAGGCGACCACCGTCTACGTCTACGGCTCCGTCTACCTGTACGACAAGAGCACGCAGCAGTCGTGGTATTCGAGCTCGTACTGGAGCGGCTGGTACTCCGACGCGTACGCCTACCGGAGCTGCTACGGCGGCTCCTGCTCGACGATCACCTCCACCTACCAGGCCGGACAGCACAGTGCGGCCGTCACCTGGTGGCTCAACGCGAGCTCGCTCAACAGCTCGCATCACTTCGTGCTCGTCCTCTCGTTCACGGGGTACGTCTACTCCACGGTGTACACCTACGGCGCCTCGCTCTCGGGCGGCAGCACCCGCGGGGTCCTCGACTTTACGAGCGGCGGCAACGGGGTCGACCTCACCTCGGTGACGGTCAAATAGGACGACCGCGGGGAAGGCTC
>JAKIWY010000232.1 GCA_022749835.1 Thermoplasmata archaeon
ATGGCCGAGCGGGTCGGGCTCGTCCGGAGGAGGCGGGGCGGTCTGGCCGGGAGCTGTCCGAGCCACCGGAGGGGACGGCGCCCGGGCAGCTCCCGTTGGATAGAGGCTGGCGTTCGGAGACGACGGTTCGACCGGCACGCGTCGCCGGGCGGCGACGACGGCGGCGGCGGAGCCCACCGTGAGCACGATCAATCCGACTAGGAGTCCTCCGGCGATCAAGGAGGCAAGTGGTCGGGCACCGGAAGCGCCCGGAGCTGCGTTGCACCGTCCGAGAAGGCACTGCTGGTTCTGTTGCGCCTGCGGGACCGACTCCGGCTGGGCCTGGACCAAGACGCCCGGACCAGAGGCAGGGGATGCGGACTCGCCCACCGTACCGCCGCTCGTCGGGCGGGCCTCGGAAGGGAGGGAGGAGCTGTTGGACCCGTACGAGGAAGCGGCCGCGACGATCCGAAGGCCCCGCTGGGTCGCGTCGAACGCCACGTCCAGACGCGAGGTGGCGACGGAGAGCGCCCCGACCTCCCGACCGTCCCACTCGTGCTTCACCGGGCCGAAGAGGTTGTAGGAGTGCGGAAGGAAGAAGACGCCGTCGACGAGGTCGAACGGTCCGGACGACTGGATGCTCAGCTGCGGGACCGTCGCACCGCTTCCCAACGTGATCGTGCCGAGGTCGTTTCCCGAAACAGAGACGTTGCCGCGGCCCGTCACATTGTAGCTCGGGCTTCCGCGCCCGGAGGCGTTGCCGCCCATCGGACCGCGCGAGGCGAACGCATAGGTGCCCGAGGCGGAACCAACCGCTGTGCCGACGCTCGAGGAGTTCCAGCTCTCGCCCGGCGTGAGCGTCGTCGGGAGGACGCCGAGGACCGGCGAGAACGTCAGGGCTTCGTCGGCCTGACCGGTGACGTGCAGGTTCGCAGAGGCGCTTCGCAGCCCCATCGGCATGTGCTGGCTGAAGGAGAAGGATTCGTTGATCCCTCCCGAGGTGGAGGCGGACGCGTTGACGACCCCGACGGCGGGTACGGCGATGCCGTTCACGTCGACCGAGGCGAGATAGCTCAGGTTGGTGAACGCGGCGTCCGACTCCCAGCCGACGACCGTCACGTTCGCCGAGCGGGTGGGGGCGGAGCAGCTCGGAGAACAGAACTGTTCGAAGAGGGAAGCGCCCATGACGCGCTGTGCCTCGAGACTGACGGTGGAGGCGGAGGTGTTGACCGCCGTGAAGACGACGTCCCATCCGAAGTATCCGTGGATTGTGATCGTGGCGTTGCCGGTGTTCGGTGTCGCGTTCACCCAGCGCTGGCCCCCGTACGCCCAGGATTGGGATTGGAGGAACGGCGAGATGGAGGCGGCCGTGGGGCCCGCCCCGGTCGGGGCGGGGGATGCCGCGGCGGTCATGGAAGGCAAGGCGAGGCCGAGCACGGTGACGGAGACCGCGAGAATCACGCGGAGCCTGGGCGACGGTCGGGGTTGCGTCGACATCGGCTTGTGGCTGGTCCGGACCTCTTCCAAGACTCGATGGGGGGGGTCGCTCATAAGGGCATGTTCATTGAAGACCACTGACGGTTGGACCGCGTGCTAGGCGTTCGCAATCTTCGGAAGGGCGGGCCGTGCGAGCGCTGACGGAATCCGAGGCCCGGGTCATCGCCGCCCTCCTCTCCTCGACGGCGGTCCGGGAGCGCGAGCGCTTGGCTAGGATGCGGGTGCCCCGGTCGACGTATCATGCGGCGCGAAAGCGGGCCTACTCGGAGGGATGGCTCAAGGACCGGTACATCCCGGACCCGTCCCGCTTCGGCCTTCCCATCGCCACCTTCCTCCTCGCCCGCCCGTACGCCGACCGTTGGGAGGAATTGCTGGCGGAGTGGGGGGCGCAGCCCACGAACGTCGTGAGCTGGGGAAGCCCTCAGTTCGCGCTCGGGGTCTTCTTCCACAAGGGGACGGACGAGGCCGATAGGATGATCGCACGCTTCGCCGACCGCCACTTTGCGAGCTCCACGGCGAGCCTCGTCGCGAACCTTCACGAGCCGAGCGTACCCGTCTTCTTCGACTACGAAGGGCTTTGGTCTCATCTCACGGATGTGGAAGGGACCATCGGTTACCCCCACGGCCTCGGAGGGACCCCGGCCGCCGAGCCCGAATCGCTCGCGGCGTCGCGGCATCATCGGTGGGCAGCGACCGAGCTCGCCCAACGGCCCTTCGAGGCGGCGGCCCAAGGGCGGCCGGATCACCTCGTTGGCCCCCTCGGCCTCCCATTCTCCCAGCAGAAGCTGATCCGCCAGGGTTGGATCTCGCACCGTGTCCTGCTCGAGCCCAGCCAATTGCCCGCATTCCGAGGTCGCCAAGCCGACCAGGTCCTGTTCATCTATGGCGAGCTCAAGGCGGGGGCCCGACCGGAGCAGCTGTTCGCGGTCCTCACCCGGGAATGCCGGGTCTATCCGTTCCTGTACGTCAGCCAGTCCGGGCGTCTCCTCATCGGCGGGCTCGGTGGAATCCCGGCGACCCCGCCGCCCGGGGCTCCCGCCGGCGAATCTCGACGGCCCGTGATGGCTACGTTGCAACAGGCGCTCCGGGGGATCGAGATCGTCCAAGAGTCCGCCGCCTCCCTCACTATCGCGACCGACCACCGGTACGACCGACTCCTGCCGAGAGGCGGCTGATCGGACCTCGGGCGTCCCTACCCCCGAGAGGGAGCCCTCTTGGAGAATCTGTGGGGGCTTTCTGGGG
>JAKIWY010000233.1 GCA_022749835.1 Thermoplasmata archaeon
CCCCTTTCCGTCGCTCGTGGCCGAGGGGGACAAGCGCCCTGCCGAGTCGCCCCAGTACTTCTCGCACGCGGTCGCCGGAGCCCTGCGCGGAGCGCAGGAGCGTCGCCTTCTCGAGCTGGTCAAGAAAGGGCCGGTCCCCCGGCATCTCGCCATCATCATGGACGGGAACCGACGGTTCGCCTTCAGCCAAGGTATCGGCGTCGACCAGGGTCACCTGAAAGGGAAGAATACCCTCGAGGAACTCCTCAACTGGTGCCTTGAGGTCGGGGTGCGGATCCTGACCGTCTACGCGCTCTCCACAGAGAACCTCGCCCGGCCGAAAGATGAGATCGACGCCCTGATGGAGCTGTTCAGCTCGAGCTTCCGGGACATCGCCGTCGACGAGCGCGTCCACAAGCACCACATCCAGGTCCGGGCGATCGGGAACCGCTCGGTGCTTCCGAAGAAGGTCCAGGAGGCGATCGAGATCGCCGAGCAGGCGACGAAGGACTACTCGGATTACCGGTACAATGTGGCGATCGCCTATGGGGGGAGGGAGGAGATCGTCCAGGCGATCCGCCGGCTGGCCCAGGAGGCGGCCGACGGGAAGGTGAAGCCCGAGGATATCGACTCAGCGATGGTCTCTAGCCACCTGTACACCGCCGACCTCCCCGACCCGGACCTCGTCTTCCGAACGAGCGGAGAGGAGAGGATCTCGAACTTTCTGCTATGGCAGACCGCCTACGCCGAGCTCTACTTCTCCGATGTCCTCTGGCCCGGCCTCACCAAGCTCGACTTCCTGAGGGCGATCCGCGACTTCCAGTTGCGCCGGCGCCGCTTCGGCGGCTAGTCGCGGTACTATGTCGGATTCTCCGCGAGCGCTCGTGTCCCCTAGGGCGCCCGGGTCCCGCCGCTCTCGACCGTCGTTCCCGAGCGCCACTGTGGCGGGCCCACTCCCTCGATCCGGCACCGCCCCCCCAGACCCGGGGGGCCCTCCAGGGAATCCGGAGTCAATCCGAACCCAGCCGTTGCAGCTCGTTCGAAAGCTCGGAGCCGAGAGCGTGCCGTCGCGCGTCCTCCAAGAGCGAACGCTCGAAACTCGTCAATTCCCGGAGGAACGCGAACCTTAGGGCGGCTTGTGCACTCTCCCGATTCCAGTTGCGCCGACGGGCCGGCCCGATCAGCCGTTCGAGATCCGGCCACTCCCGGCGGCCGTCCGCGAGCCGACGCAGGATGAGATCCGCGTCGAACGGCTCGCGGTCGTTCCAAAGCTTGCCGACGGCGAGCAGCCGGACCAGCCTCTCATTCAGCCCTCGACGGCCGTAGCGCGTCGCGTCGTAGAGGTCTCGTTCCGTTGCGCGCTGCTGGATCGCCCGCATCTTTTCCGCGCACCCTTCCTCGATCCGCAGACACGGGATCTCGGGGGGGACGAACGGCAGGGAGCGGAAGTACGGCTGATCGAGCGGCTTCCACCGACGCCCGGTGAGGAAAGCCGGCTCGCGGTAGCTGATCTCCAGTCGGAAACGGCCCTCATCCCATCCATGGGAGTACCGGACCCGGCATGCCCAGTTCTTCCGGGATGTCCGGTAAGGCTCCTCGATGGCGAACTGTACCCCGTGATGGGGCGCCTTAAGGGCCTCCATCAGCGCGGCCTCGGGGTCCTCGGGGAGTCCGTGGTTGGTGAAGTCGAGGTCCTCACTCAACCGCCCGGCGTCCCCGGTGACCATCAACCGTAGGTAGGTCCCCCCCTTGAACAGCAACTTCTGAAGGATTCCCCCCGCGGCGAGCGCATCGAGGGCGTAGAGCAGCACGACCTCCTGTTGGGCGATATGCAGGTCGACGCCCATCACGTCGGCGAAACGGTTCGCCGAACTTCTCGGAATCATCGGAGGTCCACCTCGGCCCGCAGGACCGCCTCGGGCACGTTGCGAATGAGATGCCATCGGGAATCGTGAGGTCCACGCCGCCCGAACTCCGTGGCCGGGCCGAGGGGAGCGTACGGCTCGCCGGCCCGGGCAATCATCCTTCGCGCCCACCTCTCCGGGATTGCGCGGCCCTTCGTGAAGGTCTCCGCGAGATAGCCAAGCCGGCGGGCCAGGCTGCGATTCCCAAGGCGCTCGAGGTATCCGACGATTCGCGGCCAATCGATGCGTCGCCCCGCGCTCTCCAGGACCCGGACGGCTCCGCCAATCCCCCCGCAGAACTCGGGACGCGCAAGGCAATCCAGGACCGTCCGCTCCGGGTCGCTGATGATCAGTCGGGTCCCACGTCGGTATACCTCCTGGGTTCCGAAGAATCCACTCTGGGCGATCCGCACTCGGCGGAACTCTGCCGCGTGGGGCGGCACACCGCCCCGGGCGGTAGTGACGATGAAGTAGACACGACTGGCTTGAGGGAGCAGCCCGAGAAGCTCGGCCGCGGTCGAGTATCCGAAGTAGTAGGGTGTCGCGACGCGGCTCCCGACGCGAAACGGGTCGGTGTCGGCGATCGCTTGGGGGCCGTGCCGGCTCGGGTTCAAGAGGTAGCGACCCCGACCGACCCGCTGCAGCCAGCGCTTGCGAACTAGATCATGAGCGAGCTTCCTCGCATGCCCAGCCGATACCCGCGCCCGTCCCCGGATTCCGGCGAGGGAGATCTCCTCGCCTCCTTCGGACTCCAGCGAGAGGACCACCCTCGCTTCAAGGGGCGAAAGGGAGCGGTCGGCCATACCGCCAAATATGTTCAATAGACCATAA
>JAKIWY010000234.1 GCA_022749835.1 Thermoplasmata archaeon
AAGGCGGCTGCGACGGGCGGTGCGAAAGACGCTGGACGACCGGTCCATCCTTCGCGCAATCCGGCGGATTCCCGGGAGCTGACCGGGGAGCCCCCGCTTCGGACTATTCGACCTTCAGGTATCGGGAGGCGACCGCGGTTCCCACCGCGAGCATGACGGCGGCGAAGGCGGCCAGGTACCCCAGGTAGGTCCATTCGAACGTCCCGTTGACGACCACGCCGCGCCCGAGCAGCGCCGCGTAGCCGACCGGGTTGTACGCGGCGATCGTCTGCATCCAGCCGGGGTAGTTCGCCGAGGGAAAGAGGGCGCCGCTCGCGAACATGAGGGGCATCGTGATGAAGTTCGAGATGACCCCGGGGGTCTGCCAGTCGGTGCTCGACGCCGTCACGGCGAGGAAGAAGGCGGAGAAGCCGAACCCCAGGAAGGCGAGGCCGAGGAGCCAGCCGAGCCACATGAGGAGCGAGCCCTGAAAGGAGATGCCGAACGCCCACGCCGCGACGAGCATCACCGGGATCTGGACCATGCCCCGAGTCGCCGAGCCGAGCGCCTTCGTCAGGTAGACGGTCGACTTGCTGGTCGGGGTGAGGAGGATGCGCTTCATGAAACCGAAGCGCTTGTCCTGGATGGTGCTCATCGAGCCGAACATCCCGATCGTCAGCATCGAGGTCGAGAGGACCCCGGGCAACAGGAACTGAAGGTAGCCGGTCCCGGGCGGGGCGTGCAGGAGGAGGTCGAGCTGCGCGAGCGGCACGTTCGCAAAGCTGCTGCCGAAGAAGGCGAGCCACATGAACGGCTGGACGACGGTGATGACGATGACCCACGGGTTGCGGAACGTCTTGATCAGTTCGCGGGCGTAGAGGCCGTAGAACTGCGAGCCCTGCGGCACCCAGGTTCCCGCGACCGCCTCCCGGTCGACGGGAAGCCCCCCGAACCGGTTCTCGACGCTCATTGCCTTGCCCGCCGCACGTTCATGTAGAATTTCCGGTAGTCCTGCACGTCCGTCCCGGCCTGGTCGATCCGCTTTCCCGTGATCTCCATGAAGACGGACTCCAGGCTCGGCTTCTCGAGGTTGATCCGCTTCACCTCCTCCGACCCCAGGGCGGCGATGATCTGCGGTAGCGCAACCTCGGCGGAAGGGACCTTGAGGATCCAGCTCTTGCCCTGGGTCCTCACCTCCGAGACTCCCGGTATCGCGCGCAGCCGTTCTTCGGTGACGGTCTCCTTCGTCTCGAGCTCGACGATATCCCACTTGACGCGGGCCTTGAGCTCCGAGGGAGTCCCTTGCGCGACGAACTTCCCGTGGTCGATGATGGCGACGTGGTCGCACAGCGCGTCCGCCTCCTCCATGTAGTGGGAGGTGAGGAGCACCGTGACACCGAACTCCCGGTTGACTCCGGTGATCAGCTGCCAGAGCATCCGACGAGTGTTCGGATCGAGCCCGATCGTCGGCTCGTCCATGAAGACGACCTCGGGCTGGTGAAGGATCGCGAGCGCGATCTCGAGCTTCTTTCGCATCCCGGTCGAGTACTGACCGACCTTGTCCTTCTTGCGGTCGCTGAGCTCGAAGTAGGCGAGCAACTGCTCCGCCCGTCCCTTCCAGTCCGAGAGGCGCTGGAGCTTCGCCTGCAGCCAGAGGTTCTCCCACGCCGAGAGGTCGTCGTCCAGGATGACCTCCGCCGCGACCCAGCCGATCCGCTCCTTGACGTGCATCGGGTCGCGGCGCACGTCGAACCCCGCGACCTGGGCTTCCCCCTCCGTGATGTCGCTCAGGCCGGTGAGCACCTTGATGATTGTCGTCTTCCCCGCGCCGTTCGGCCCGAGGAGGCCGAACACGCCACCCGTGGCGACGCGCATGTCCACGTGGTCGACGGCCGTCAGCTTGCCATAGACCTTGGTGAGCCCCTTCGCGACGATCGCGGCGTCTGCCAACAGCGTCCCCCGAATTCCGGCAGAGCAAAGCAAGCGGTCAGAACAGATGGCGCTTCCGGTGCGCAGGGCCGCGACGTTTCCCGCGTGGGTGGAGGCAGTGGAGCATGAGACGATTCCGAGTTGGCCGCCTCAGCAGGAGCGATGCTCGGGTACCCTCGGCCGGCCCGGGCTCTTCGCCCGAGCCGATGCGTCCCTAGGGAGCAAGAACCCTGTCGGACCCGACCTCCTCGGTCCGATGCGGCGGACCCCTCTGTAGGTTCGTGAGCGCGGCGAGCAACGTGAGCGCGAGTGCCGCCGCGAACAGGACGTGGAGGGCCGACATGAACGCCCCGACGTCGACCGTCTGGGCGACCGGCGCCCCGGAGAAGATCGAGGCGAGCGTCGCACGGGGGACCACTCCGGCGAGCACCGTGAAGCCGACGGTAAGGCTCCCGAGGTTTCCGGCGTTCAGGAACGTCGTGCTGGTGCCTGCGGCGACCCCCCGACGTGCCGAGGGGACGCTCGACATCACCTCGGCCCGGTTCGGGGCGGCGAACATGCCCTGCCCCACCCCCAGGAGGACCATCGCCGCGGCGAGCAAGGGGTACGGCCCCCTCGCGGGGAACTGGACGAGAAGGAGGAAGCCGACCGAGCTGACGAGTAGTCCGGCGGTGCCGAGATACCGGGCCCCGGTCCGGTCCGAGACCGCCCCGCTGATCGGACCGGCGACCGCGAAGGCCGCGGCGAGCGGAAGCAGGA
>JAKIWY010000235.1 GCA_022749835.1 Thermoplasmata archaeon
AGCGGGGCGGCGACCGCCTCCTGGTCATGGACCCGATCGACGGGAGCCACAATGCGCTGCGCGCCCTTCCGTTCTCGACCGTGTCGCTCGCGCTCGGTAGCAAGGACCTTTCCGGCGTGGACGTGGGGATCGTTCAGGACCTGTCGAGCGGAACCTCGTACTGGGCCTCCCGGGGCGGTGGGGCGTTCCGCGACGGTCGACCGATCCGCACGCGCCCCTGGGAGGCACGCTCGGAGATGTTCTTCGTGAACCTGGGGCGGCACTCGACGCCCCGGTCGGTCGCCCTCGCCTCGAAGGGCCGCAGGATCCGCTCGCTCGGGTGTGCATCGCTCGAGGTCGCACTGGTCGCGCAGGGCGGCGCCGACGCCTACCTGTTCGAGAACGATACCGAACTCAGGAACCTGAGGGTCACCGACATCGCCGCCGCCTACCGGATCCTCGTCGAAGCGGGGGGCGGCATGTGCGACGCCCAGCTCGAACCGCTCGACCACTTCCCCCTGGCACTCGGCCACCGCACCACCGTATTCGCCTACGGCGACCGCGCGTTCCGTGACGGCGCGAAGTCGGGGGGATACCTGTGAGGATTGCGATCAACGCCAATCCGAACAAGCCGCTCGCCCTCGAGCTCGCGCGTCGTGCGATCACGAAGTTCGGGGACCGGGCAGAGCTCGTGCTCAGCAGCGAGACGTCGAAATCCCTCGGGCTCGCGCTCCCGCACGCCCCCGTGGAGGCGCTCTCCGCCGACGTGCTGATCGCCCTGGGGGGAGACGGCACCTTCCTCTCGACCCTCCAGCGCTCCTCGATCCCCTTGTTCCCCGTGAACACCGGGACGGTCGGTTTCCTCGCCGAGGTCGACGGCGACCAGCTGGACGCGTTCGATGCCGCCCTCGAGCGCCTGCTCTCCGGGCGATACTTCGTCGAAGAAAGGATGAAGATCGCCTCCCAGGTGGGAGGGGTCAATCTTCCCGACGCGACCAACGAGGTCGTCATCCACACGAGCCAGGTCGCCAAGATGCGCCAGTTCGAGATCGGCGTCGACGGCCGCCCGGTCGGCCGACTGCGCGCGGACGGCGTGATCGTCGCGACCCCCACGGGCTCCACCTCCTACTCGCTCGCCGCCATGGGACCGGTCGTCGATCCCGCGCTCGAGCTGATCGTCGTGACGGCGCTCGCCCCGTTCCAGGCGTCGCACCGGGCGGTCCTTCTCGACCCCGCGCGCACGGTTTCGGTGCGCCTGCTCGCCCCGGGAAAGGAGGGGGTGGTCGTCGTGGACGGCCAGCACGAATCGAAGCTCCCCGGGAGCGAGGCGCTGGTCGCCTACCGATCCCCCCGGAGGGCGTCGTTCCTCAGGTTCGGCTCGGGGTTCTTCCAGCGCCTCCAGGGAAAGCGGATCCTCCCCTGGGGAGAGGACGTGCCGGAGTCGGAAGGGAGGGGACGTGCCAATCTTTCGACCCCACCGTAAGCGGCCCGAGGGGTACGGCCGCATCGGCGATGCGCCCAAGGCGATCACCCGGCGATGCCTCGACACGGCGCTCGCTTGCGCCCGCTCCGCCCTGCCGAACGAGTTCGGCGGCATCCTGCGCGCGGACGACCCCGGGGTGATCACCGACCTCCTCCTTCTCCCCGGCACCACCGCCGGCCGACGACATGCGAATTTCCAGCTCCACATGCTGCCGGTCGACCTCGGGGTCGCCGGGACCGTGCACTCGCATCCCTCCGGAGCGCTCCACCCGTCGGAGGCGGACGTCACCCTCTTCCGCCACTGGGGCCGGCGGCACATCATCCTGGGACGGCCCTACGACTCCGGCTCCTGGAGGGCGTACGACGGGAACGGACGAGAGGTCCACCTGGACGTGATCGGTCGGCCCGAGCCGGCGACCCCGGTCCCGAGCGGGACCTACCGGGTGCGGCCCGTGCACCGGGGGCCCGAAGGGCTTTCCGAAAAGCCCGAGCTGCTCGACGAGGAGTAGCTTTCGCCTACTCGCGAACGGGGATCGTCGGGACGGGCAGCCGCTCGGGGAAGAGCAACGGGTCGAGGAGGGGGGAGGTCGGCCCCTTGGGCTCGCTCCACAGGCCGTTCATCCGGACCACGACCTCCAGGAAGGCGATGAACCCGCGGAACGTCGACCGGTAGGCGGAGGTGTGGGCGCCCTCCCAGCTGAAGAAGTCGTGCAGCAGGTTCTTCGATTGCCGAAGACCGTGCGTGAGCGCGCGGCGGAGCAGCTCGACCTGGACCTCGGAGACCTGGTCGCGCCGGAACCAGTTCCTCGACTTGAGGTGGCCCAACGGGACGAAGAACATCGGGACGAGGATCGCCCGGAAGTCCCAGAGGTCGTCGATGAGGTCGATCGTCTTCAGGACGTCGTCCTCGGTCTCTTGCGGGAGCCCGATGATGAACGTGCAGGCCGGGAAGACGTGGTTGTCGTTCATGAGGCCGGCCGCCTGGACGACCAGCTCGGGCCATTGGGAGGCCTTGAACGGGGCGACCTTGCCGGGCATCGCGGCGGTGATCAGCCTCGGGCTCCCCGTTTCGACCCCGACCTCGACGCCCCACCAGTCCTGGCGGTCGTCGATGAGGATCTCGGCGCACTTGGCGAGGAGCCGGGGCTTGGTCATGAGGGAAGCGATCGCCACGTGGCTCCAGCCGACCTCGTCGTAGTAGC
>JAKIWY010000236.1 GCA_022749835.1 Thermoplasmata archaeon
AGTACAATCCGCCGGAAGCGTAGTAACCGTTGCCGCACTGACTCTGATAGCATACGATCAACTCGATCGGATCGCCGCCCGTGTGATAGGACCCTTGCAGGGTGCCCGGTCGATTCACCGTGAAGTTATCGACGACGGAATATGTGCCGTTCCATCGGACGCTTTCGTTCGTCCCGGCGGGAATCACCACCTGGGCGGACGGCGGGTGGGAGGGGCCGAAGCCGGGCAATAGGGACCCCATCTCCCCGATGATCAACGCCGAGATGGCCACGGCGAGGAGGGCTACGACCCACCAATCCCTCGGAGCGTTGAATCGGCGACGCGACGGGGGCGCGGATTGTTCGACGACCCCCACCTCGCGATACGTCCCCTCGATGAACCGGTGGTTCCTCCTCGGCGACCGTCCGGGGACCAGTCCCACCGGGCGATCCTTCAGGACCTCGCGGGCATCCGCTCCGCAGGATGGGCAGCCCCCCGAGGCGGACCAGCGTACGTACCCACATGCGCTGCAGGCCACGCTGTCCATCGGGTCTCCCGGATATCCGGGACGCTCAAGACGGCTCCGCAACGCTTCCGGAGTGAGTCGGAACCGTGTGGATGGGGTGCCGGACACCCGAGGGACAACCCGGCGGATCTCCGACCGAGCCGCGACTCAGCACCTAGGGAACGGCGAGGACCTGCGGGACGAAATCGTACGTCCCATCCGGATTCTCGGTGATGACCTCGAGGGTTGCCCGGGTCTGGCCGAACCGGTGGCGAACGATGACCGGATGGCCGACCGCATACTCGTACGCATCCTCCGAAAGTGGGGACGGATGGCTCCGAAGCAGGATCAACCGGGAAGGGGCCCCCTCGAGCTCCTCCTGCACCGCCAAGGCGTCCGCCTCCATCCGGCGGAGCTCCTCGATGGGAAGCGGGTCCGGTGCGAGTCGGGCGAGGATGGCGAACCCGGGGTTGCCGAAACCGAAAAGACGCCAGGTCATGTCCGAGGGCTTGCCGAGCACGAGCTCGAAGGGAACCTCCCGCTTGCCGGCGTGAAGGGAAATGCGGTAACGAAGCGCCGCAGGGGTCTCCTTAAGGAGGGTGTCGACCCCGGGGTTCGAGGCAGCGAGATAACGGGTCAGCCGTTCGACGGGGGTCCGGCCCTCGGGGATCTTCGTGATGGGGTCCGCCTCCCGGACCATCCGGATCAACCGGTGGCGCTGAACGAAGTCCCGGAAGAACCGGTCCGTCTGACGAAGGAGCTGGAGCGCGATGAATCCGATGAGGAACCCCGCGCCGGCAAGTACGAACAGGAACACCGGGCCGCGCAGCGTCGAGATCATGACGACGGCCATGATGATGAGCCAGATCACCAGAATGACCGCGGCGTACCGGTAGAGCCGCCGCACGATCGGCGCCATCTGGGCCGCGCGGTCGGACAGGTCGAAGATCGCGGAGATCGGGTCCTCGACGCCCCCGGCGCGTGTCACACGCCGTCCTCGGCGTGAGCCCATATAAACCCCCCCGAAAGACTCCGCCGGCCCACAGGTTCGCATCCGACCATCGACCCCCCCACCCTACTCCCTCTTGGAGTCGCCATGCCGAAAGGGAACCGAAGGGAGCGCGACGAGACCTGGCGCCGAACGGACCGCACGCCGAGGCGGATCACTCCGAGGGCTCCGATCACCCTCGGTCTGGTCGCGCTCTCGGTGTTCGCGAGCGCGCTCTCGCTCGGTCCCTCCGCGATGGGCGAGGCGCCGACGGCGGCGCCGGTCGCTGCCGGCTCGACGGCCCACGCCGGTTCGGCCAACGGAAGCTCGATCTGGGCGTGGGGGGCCGTCGCCAACCTCTCCGCGAGCTACACCTTCCTGGGCGCGTACAACTCGAGCCTTGGCTTCTCCGTCGGCAACCTCACCACGACCGGCGCGTACGTAGCCCTCGGCGAGAGCGTGGACGTCGGCTACGGCTCGTACGCCGTGGTGAACGCCTCGACCTCGGGGCCGCACGGGCTGCGCGTGCAGATCGCCGCCGCGGAGCTGCACTGGCTCTCGCTCGATGTCGTAGCGAAGGGCGACTTCCCGCTCCCGGGCAACTACACCAACGGCTCTTCCGTCACGCTCGCACCGCGCAACATCAGTCTCTCCGTCTCGGAAGAGTCGCTCGTCGCGTCCGTCGCCTTCCTCAACTTCACGACCGGGCCCAACGGTTCCCTCGCGCTGGCCGACGAGCACCTTCTCTCCGAGAAGGCGATCAACGTCTCCCTGAGCGCCTCGAGCTTCCCGAATGTGACCGCGAACGCCCCAAACACCACTACCCTACGATACGTGACCGGGGCGATCAGCGCCCGTGCCTTCGAGGCGAGCGACGTGAACGCGACCTTCACCCCGGCGCTCACGCTGATCCATGGACCGCTATCGGTCGGCAAGAGCTGGACCTCGAACAGCACGGTGAATTTCACCGGACGCATGGTCTACGCCGTGGCGTTCACCGCGAGCAGCCCTTCGGGGAGTGCGAGCTCCTCGGCGAGCGGCGCCGCTTCGGCGAACGCGACATTCCCGGTGTCGATCACCTTCACGGTCGTCGGCTCGCGAACGGTCTACTTCCCCAACGGGGTCTCCGAGACCGATTACCTGATCGACTACTCGGTCGCCTCGGGCGGCGGCGGCGGGGTCTTGGTCTC
>JAKIWY010000237.1 GCA_022749835.1 Thermoplasmata archaeon
ATTTAAGCATGGCGCGGTGCGTAAACTCGAGGCCCCTTGACGGCGCCACCGATGAGCTCACTCGACTCCCGGCCCGGGGAGGGGACCCGGGGCCGCATCATCGAAGAGCTCGCCACCGCACCGCGTACCGCCCGGGAGCTCGCCCTCACCCTCGGGATCCAAGAGAGCGCGGCCCGCGGACATCTCGAACGACTCGAGGGCCGGGGTCTGGTCGCCCCCACCTTCCACCGGGAGGGCGTGGGCCGGCCGCGCAAGCGCTACCTCCTCACCCCCGCGGGGCAGGAGCTCTTCCCGCGGCGCTACGAGCTTCTTCTCGACAGCCTCATGGAAGAACTGCTCGCGCGGGAAGGCGAGGGATTCGTCTCGGCCCTCTTCGTCGAGGCGGCCAAGCGGATGGCCCAACAGATCGCCCGCGAGATCCCTGCCGGCCGGCCGAAGTCCGAGCGGGTCGCCGGGCTCGTGAAGGCACTCAACGACCTCGGCTTCCGCTGCACCCTCACCAAGGCGGCGGACGGGCGAACCCGGATCACCCGCACGAACTGCGTCTTCCGGCACAACGCGCTCACCCACTCCTTCCTGCTCTGCGAGGTGTTCGACAAGCATCTTACCGAGGAGCTCTTGGGCCAGGTCGGGGTCGACCTCCAGGACTCGATCGGCCGCGGCGGGATGCAGTGCACCCATCTGATCACACTGAAGTGAGAGCTACTAGGCCGAAGCCAAGGACCCGTCGTCGAGGGGCTGTCTCTCCGGCCCGAAAACGGAACATGGCTTCAGACTCAGGACGGCCGACGCCCCCGGCCGAAAGGAGTCACCCGGTCGAACTCTCCTCCGAAGAGCTCGAGCGGTACAGCCGGCACCTGAAGCTGCCCGAAGTCGGGAGGCGCGGGCAGGAGAAGCTTCGACGCTCCAAGGTGCTCATCGTCGGAGCCGGGGGCCTCGGGGCGCCTTCCGCACTCTACCTAGCGGCGGCCGGGGTCGGGGAGATCGGCCTCGTCGACTCGGACCGCGTGGAGCTCTCCAACCTTCAGCGCCAAGTGCTCTACTCGACATCCGAGGTGGGCGAGCCCAAGGTCGACGCCGCCGGCCGCCGACTCGCCGGACTTAATCCGGGAGTGCTCCTCACCGCCTTCCCGCAGCGCCTCACCTCGGAGAACGCCTTCGATATCCTGCGCCCGTACGACCTTGTTATCGACGGGAGCGACAACTTTCCCACCCGCTACCTCGTCAACGACGCCTGCGTTCTCCTCGGGAAACCCAACGTCTACGGGTCGGTGTACCGGTTCGAGGGCCAGGCGAGCGTCTTCGACGCCTCTCGCGGCCCTTGCTATCGCTGCCTATTCCCCGAGCCGCCGCCTCCCGGGTTCTCGCCCTCCTGCGCCGACGCGGGTGTGCTTGGCGTGCTGCCAGGGATCATCGGCCTCGTGCAGGCGGTCGAGGCGCTCAAGCTCCTGCTAGGCCAGGGGGAGCCCCTCGTCGGGCGACTGCTCCTGTTCGACGCGCTCGCAATGCGCTTTCGTGAGCTCAAGCTCGGCAAGAGCCCGGAGTGCGTCGTCTGCGGCCCGAACGCCACGCAGACGACGCTCATCGACTATCCCGCCTTCTGCGGGGAGTCGGAGGGAGCGGACGGCGATCCCGTCCCGGAGACGACCGTCGAGGAGCTCGCCGCCGCTCTGGCGGGCTCCCAGCCCCCCGCCCTTATCGACGTGCGCGACCCGGAGGAGTGGGAGGTCTCCCGAATCCCAGGGGCGATCCACATCCCCCTCGCCGAGCTCGCGGCCAGGGCATCCGAAGTGCCGGCCGACCGGGAGATCGTCGTCTACTGCGAATCCGGTATCCGCTCGCGCGCCGGCACCCGGCTCCTGGTGGAGCTCGGGATTCCCAACGTTCGGACCCTTCGGGGGGGCCGCTCGGCCTGGGCGCGCCGCGCCGACCCCCCACGTCGCCGTCGATAGGTGGCGTGCCGCTACCCTTTCCGAAGCTCGGATAGGTTCTTACCGATAGAGCACCGTCATGAGAACGTGCGTGCGTTGCTCGGCCTTCGGGGCCGTGCCCGTCTCGTGCGCGCCGCGCCTTGGGTTATCGTGTTTTCCCTGCTGGTCGTGATCCCCCCGACGGGGTCCGCCCGGCCGAGCGCCCCGACCTCCGCGGGGGGAAACTCCCCCACCCTGATCTCGGCGGCCGTCACCTTCGGGGGGAGCGTTATCGACTCCGCGACGGCCCCGGCGAACGCCCTCTCGAGCAATTTTGCGAACGTCGTGCCGGTCGACTTCATCTGGTCGGCAAGAGGCGGTCGGCTAGGAACCCCCGCGCTGGTCGAGATCACCGCCGCCCGGCTCCAGATGATCTACCTCGGCCAACCCGTGCTCACCCGCGAGGTCGACGTCTCGAACGCGCAGCTCGCCCCCGGCGGCCAGATCAACATGTCCGGTGACTTCCGCGACACCGCCTACCTCATCGAGGGCCTCCTGTCGTTCAACGCGCTGTTGATCGCCTCCAACGGCACGACGGTCTGGAGCCAGCAGTTCTACGTTCAGGACCACGCGACGGATCACTTGACGGTCATCAACATCCTGCTCGTGGGCCTCATCCTCTACGAGGCGTACAGCCTGGTCGGGATTGCGCGCCGACCGCCCGCGCCCGCGCCCCCGATGGCCG
>JAKIWY010000238.1 GCA_022749835.1 Thermoplasmata archaeon
GTTATATAACATTATATAATGAACGCAACGCCAGATGGACGTGAACCCCTACGCGCCGGGTCAACCCGCGAGTCCCGATTCGTTCGCCGGTCGGGGGAACGTGATCGAGCGCGTGGAAGAGGCCGTGCTGGACGCCCTGCAGATCCGGCGGAGCACCGCAGTGATGCTCCACGGCTACCGAGGGAGCGGGAAGACCTCGGCCCTTCGGAAGATCCAGGCCGTTGTGCGCACCCAAGCGCCGGGGTCGATCGCCGCGGAGATCCCCCTGCGGGTCCATAGTTCGGAGGACCGCCTGCTCGCGACCATCGTCCAAGAGGTGGGTCGTCAGCTCAGCGCCCGCCCGAGGCTGGGGGAGAAGGTCAAAGGGTTCCTATCCCGCATCAACGGGCTCTCTATCGCGGGCACCGGCGTTTCCGTCATGCCGGGAGGGACCGATCGCCGAACCTCGGGCTTGGCGGTGTGGCGAGACTGCATCGAGTCGCTAGAAGGCGAGAAGATCCTGCTGATATGCGTCGACGACGCCGAACTCCTGGACGCGAGCGGTCTCGGAACGCTCAAGACCATTGCCGAGGCCCACTCCCGGGTCCCGATCATCCTCGTCGTGGCGGGTGGGGTGGAGCTTTCGAATCGGCTCGGCCAGCGCGAAACCTCCCCGATCCTCCGGGTCTTCTCCGGTGCGCGATTCGACATTGGGGAGCTCTCCCCGGAGGAAACGGGGGCGGCCCTCTCTGCACCCATCAACGCTGTCGGTGGAACCGGTTCGTGGAGGCCGGACGCCGTTCGGGAAGTGCATCTCCTGAGCCATGGCTACCCGTTCTTGGTCCAATGCCTGGCCTCGGCGGCATACCGAGCGCCCGACCCGATCGACGTCCCAAGGGTCCGGGGAACGGTGGAGGCGGCGTTGAAGATCGGATCGAGCTGGCTCGAGCGGGAGTGCGCGGATGCGTCGGATGAAGACATCCGCGCCTTCGCCAAGATCGCAGCGCAAGGGCGTGCCCGGCTCCGCAGCTCGGAGATCATCTCGCTCGGAATCCAGAGCCCCTACATCGGACGCCTGGTCCGGCTGAAGATTCTAAAGAAGATCTCCCGCGGGCACTATGAGCTGCAAAAGGCGCCCGTGATCGCCTATTACCATGCGCTCGCGCGCGACCTTCGGCTCGTGTAGCCCCGCGGACTAGCGCCCTAGACCGGTGCCGTCTCACACGGTCGGCGAAGCGGAAGTCGGCGGTGCACGTCCCCCAGGGGCTTCCCCGGATCAGTTGCCGGAATCCGTGACCCGGGCAGCATCTGCCCCCAGCGATTCCTGAGGTGCTCCCGGCGGGATTTTCCCGGGCCGGCCCCGCCGACCCGCTTTGAACCCGCGTCAGGGGCTCGAGAGGCCCCTATCCTTGACCACTAGACTACGGGAGCGCCGATGGTCCCTAGCGGGCCGGCTCTTTGAGCCTTTCGTCCGAGAGCGCCAGTCCTGCACCCCGGAGCGGCATCGCGGCGGATTCGGCAGCGAGGTCAGAGGGCGGTTGGGGGCCGGCCCTCCATCCCGTCCTCCCGGACACGGGTCGCCGCTATACTCAGGGTACTTGTCGCCGATAGCATGAGCTCCACTCCCGTTCCGTCGGCCCGGCCCCTGGGCCTGCTCGGGAACGTCGCCTTTCAGCGCCTGTTCTTCGCGGGTATCGCGAGCTCGGCGGGGTTCGCGATCGCCGAGGTGTGCCTGGTCTGGATGATCTTCGCGAACACGGGATCCTCGCTGGACGTCGCGTTCTACGGAATCTCGGGGATCGTTGCCGGGATCGCGTTCAGCCTCGTCTCTGGGACGCTCGTGGACCGGTACGACCTGCGTCGCCTGATGGTCGCCTCCGATGCCGGCCGCGCGGCGATGATGCTCGCCCTCGTTCTGTCGAACTTCGCGCTCGGCTTCCAGCTTGGGGCGGTGCTCCTCACGGTCTTCGGCGTCGCCGCGTTGAGCACGGTGTTCAACCCCGCCGAGAACATCGCCGTGTCCGTCGTCGTCGGCGAGGCCCAGGTCGCGGATGCGAACGGGCTCACCCGCTCCTCCCGCTCCCTCTCGCTGGTGGTCGCAAGCTCGCTCGGCGGAGTGCTGGTGGTCACGGTCGGCCCGGTGCCGGGCCTTGCGCTGAACGCTCTGACGTTCCTGGTCTCGGCGGCGCTGATCTACTCCTTGACGTTACCCGAGGGCCGCTGGCGACATGCGCCCTCGCGCCCCCAAGGAGCCGTCCGGCGCTTCCTTCATGAAACCGCGGACGGAGTCCGCTGGCTGCGCGGGCACCAGGGTCTCCTCGAGCTGACCGCTTCGGCGACGTTCTTCAACTTCTTCTCGACGATCTTTCTCACCTTCCTCGTATTCTTCGCCGTGGTCGCCCTTCACGGCTCTGCCCTCACCTTCGCGGTCCTGATCGCCCTCTACGTCGGCGGGGGCGGGGTCGGCTCACTGTTGGTGGGCCGGCTTCACAGCGTGCGGTACGCCGGCCTCGCATGGCTGGTGCCCTATGGGGCGGCCTCCGGGGTGCTGCTTCTACTCATCGCTCAATTCAACGAAGTGCTCGTCGCCGCGACCGGCGTGCTGCTCATCGGCGTGCTGAGCGGCTTTGCCGGAACGTCCTGGCTCTCCGCCGCCCAGCTGA
>JAKIWY010000239.1 GCA_022749835.1 Thermoplasmata archaeon
GCGGATGAGGTTGAAGGCGCCGAACCAGCCGTTCAGGAGTGCGAGCAAGAGGAGGGTCGTCGCCCATCCGTCCGAGCCGACACCCGCCGCGACCGCGGCGCCGGCGAGGAAGAGGGAGCCTTGGGCGACGTTGACGACCGGACCCGCGAGGCTCGTGCGGCCCCACTCCCTCACGTCCCCCATCCCGCCGACCACGGTCGCACCCGGAGCGGCGATCAAGAAGCCGAAGAGGGCGACGACCACCGAGAGGAACAGGCCGCTCGGGGACATCCGGAACTCGGCCCAGAAGCCGTGCTGCTGGGCGGAGAACTTGTGCGCCATCTCGTGGGCGACGAACGCCGTGAGCGCCGCGACCGCCCCGAACGGAAGCCCCTGAGCGATCACGTCGAGGCGGGTGAGCGGCGACTGACCGGTAAGCAGGTTGGCTCGGATCAGCGCGAAATCAAAGCTCAGCACGAGGTAGGCGATCAGCAGGTGACTGAGCTCAGTGGTCGAGGTCGACAACCGGTACGTCTCGACGGGTCGCGGGCCCATCACGAATCGGTCGGTCGGCTCGAAGTTCAAGGCGGTGCGGTCCCCAGCGGTCCTCGCGACGCGGCGGGTCGCTACTTACGTTTGCGGGGGGAGGAGGCCCCCTTCCTTTTCCCCCGCGCGCGTCGAGGGGCGGGGGTGGGGCGGCGCGGGGGGAGTCTTAGGCCCTTTTCTGCCTCCGGTCTCCCGGAGGACGGAGGCGCGGAGGGCATCGGCGGGGGGAGGCCGACCTGACGGCAGAGCGTGCTCTCCTGGGCGAAATCGAGACCGAGGGAGCGCGCGCGCGCAAGCTCGCGTCGTCCGGCCGCGGGGGAACCGCTCTTCTCGAGGGCCACGGAGAGCAGGAACCGCAAGCGCGGCTCCTCGGGCGTGGCGAGCAGCATCGTCGTGATCTCGTCGCGGGCCTCGGCCCAGTGGCCGAGCTCGATGAGCCCCGCGATGAGCTGGACGCGCAGGTCGACGCGCTCCGGCGCCTCCCCCAGAAGGCTGCGGTAGACCGAGAGCTCCTGCTCAGGGTGCCCGGCCGCGCCGAGGATGGCGGCGTTGCCCATCTGGGCATCGACGTCGCCCGGATGCGCCTCGAGGACGAGGTCGAACTCCCGGTGAGCGTCGTCGTACAGGCCGAGGAGGAAGAGCGCCTTGCCCGTGCCGATCTGCGCCGGAAGGAACTCGGGCTTCAAGTTTGACGCCTGCCGGTAGAACCGGAGCGCCAGGGCGGGAACGCCGCGCTCGAGCCAGCTGCGGGCTCGGGTCATCACCTCGTCGAGCTGGTGAGCGCTCGGCAAGAGCCGGCGACGAGAGGTAGGAACGGCCGCCCGCGGCTCCTCCCCGAGGTAGCTGGCGAGACCGAGTCCGCGGGCCAGCTCGTGGAACCGTTCTCCTTCCACCAAGGTAGCGCGCCGCTCGAGGACGACCTCGAGCAGCGCCGGTGGAAGCTGTCCGGGGGTGAGAACGACCAGCTTGCGCGGCGCGTTCGGGACGTGCGAGAAGAGCCGCTCGACAGACTCCAAGGAGACGTCGCGCGGGTCCTCGAGGAAAGCGTAGACGAAGCCGTCGGAGGTGGCGAGCAAGAGACCCTCCGGGATCTGTCGGACCCGCTCGACGCTCTGGCCCATCGATTCGAGCAGGTGGCCGACGAGCTCGGCGAACAGGGCCCCGGGCCTCATGGCTTCATCCGCCCCCGGGGTTCAATATCTAGATACCCCGGCGAAGCCGGTCCCATGGATTTTGGCCGTCTCGCCCGGTTCATCCCCCGGATCGAGGCGGAGCTCGAACGCTTCTACGCGGCGGAGAAGCGCCGAGCCGGCCCCACGTTCGCGCCGTACCTCAGCGACCTTCAGGGCTTCACGCTCCGCGGCGGCAAGCGCTTCCGGGCGCTCCTCGTCCTCGCCGGCTATCACCTGGCGAGCGGTCGCGACCCGTCCCCGGTCCTACCGGTCGCTGCCGCCCTCGAGCATTTCCAGAGCTGGATGCTCATCCACGACGACATCATCGACCACTCGGAAGAACGTCGTGGGGGCCCGACGCTTCATCGGACGCTCGCCCGACGGCACGCCGAGCTCGGACTGTTCGGCGACGCCGAGGCGTTCGGGGTCGGGCTCGGGATCACCCTGGGGGACCTCGAGGAGCCGTTCACGCTCTCCTCGATGCTGAAGGCGAAGACCACCCCCCAGCGCCGCGAGGCGGCGGTCCGGGAGTACGTCCGGATGACGCGGGAGACCGCCCTCGGCCAGCTTCTCGACATCCGCAACGGCGGGTTACCGCCCTCCGACGTGACGGAGGAGGACGTCCTGACGGTCCACCGCCTGAAGTCGGCGGTGTACACCGTCGTGAGCCCGCTCAAGCTCGGGGCGATCTACGGGGGGGCAACGAAGGGGCTTCTCGACGACCTAGAGTCGGCCGGCACCGACCTCGGGGTCGCCTTCCAGCTGAGGGACGACGTCCTCGGCGCGGGGTTCCTATCGGGCAACATCGGCAAGAGCGCGAACGACCTGACCGAGGGCAAACGGACCCTCTTGGTCGTCCGGGCGTGGCCGGCCACGGACGACGCGGGGCGGGCTCTCCTCGAGCGGGTCGTCGGCAACTCCCGTGCGACCGCCGCC
>JAKIWY010000024.1 GCA_022749835.1 Thermoplasmata archaeon
CTGATGCTGTTCGTGTCGGCGAGCTGTCCCATCTTGATGATCACCACAGCGAGGATCACCGAGGCGAGCAGTATCCCGACGAGCCGCGTGTACGACAGGATGTGGCTGACGATCTCGATGAGCCCCATGACGCCCGTCATGAGCCCCTCGGCACCGATCATCACGACGAGGCCGACGATGAGGGCGATGAGGTACGGTAGCCCGGTCGTCGAGAGCGCCGGGCCGGTGATCGGGATCTGGTGCCGAAGGACGGCGAGGCCGAACAACGCGATCGCCCAGGCGAAGAGAATGCCGCCGACCTTGCCGAGCGCCCCCTTCGGGTGGTGGTGGAAGTACTCCTTGAGGGCGCCGAGGGCGAAGCCGAGCGTGACCATTCCGAGGCCGATGTAGCCGGCGATGAGCAGCAGCTTGGAGACCGATTGGGCCGAGGCGGGGTCCGGCCCGCTGAACGGCAGCACGTGGAAGCCGAAGAACTCGTTGAAGTAGATGCCGAGCCCGATGGCGATCACGGTCCCCGGGAGGATCGCCCAGGCGAGCTGGCGCATCCCGGACGGCCCGACGATCATCTTGACGAACCGTCGTCCAGCCCCGGGCAGGAAGCGGCCCCCCGGGAACCCCGCAAGCATCCAGAGGGAGACCAGGAGGATGGTGAGGCCGTACCCCCAGTCCGCGAGCATGAACCCGAAGAAGATGGGGAAGACGAGCGCGAAGACCCAGGTCGGGTCCCACTCGAGCGCCTGCGGCAGCGAGTAGAACCGGATGAAGAACTCGTAGCGCCGCACCCCGGCGGGGTTGTGCATCATCGTCGGCGGCTCCTCCGTCGGTACCGGTTCGTAGATGATCGTGCGCTGCGCGGTGGCGCCAGCGATCGCCGCCTCCAATCTCGGCCGCTCGCGTTTGGGCACCCATCCTTCGAGCGCGAAGGTCGTATTGCCGACGCCCAGGCGGGTGTAGATGTCGAGCTTGCGGCTCTCGATCGTGAGCGCCTCCTCGATGGCGAGGACCTTCCCGGACCACTCGCGGGCGAGCGCGCCGAGTTCGTCCCTAATCGACTCAAGGCGCCGGTCGATCTCGTGAAGGCGCTTTTGAAGCGCGGGGAGCGCGTCGGCCGAGGTCCCGCTGATCCGCGGGGCGGCCTGCAGGGTCATCCGGGTCTGTTGGGCGAGACGGCTGACCGCCTCGGCGAGCTCGCGGCGCACGACAACGATGAAGCGGACCTGCTTGTCCGTGCGCTCCGTCAGGAAGTGGGCGTCGGAGAGCTGCGGGATGTCCTTGGTGATCCGGTCGAACTGCTCGGGGGTCGTCTCCCCGAAGAAGGAGAGGACGCTCTTTCCGTGCAGGTAGTCGAGGCGGTCGCCGTAGAACCGGTAGCGGCCGAGCAGTTCGACCTGGTCCGCGACGCCCTTGCGCTCCGTGAGGAGCTGGTCCTCCTCCTTCTTGAGCGACGACACCGAGGCATCGACGGTAACCGCCTTCGCGGCGGTCAGGACCTCGGTGAGCGAATTGAACGGGGTCGGGGTACGGTTCGGCACGGCGGGCAGGGAGCTCTTGAGCGAACGGAAGCGGATCAGCTGCTCCCCGACGGCGCGCTGGGCGTCGTCCCCGCGCTCGGGGGTCATGTGCTGGAGCGCCGCCGCTCCGATCGGCGTGATCTCGAGGACGTTCAGGTCGTGAAGGAGGCTCAGGATCGTCTCGCGGTCGTCCTTGAGCCCGATCAGGCCGATCTTGGCCATCGGCTCCGGCCGAAGGAACGCCACGCTACTTCGTCCCGCCCTTCGGGCGGAACCCTCCCAGGACGGCGCTGAGGAGCTCTTCGCGGCGCTCTTCGAGCTCTTTGGGCAGGAGACCCTTGAGCGCCTCGGAGGCCCTTCGGCCCTCGGCGACGAGCGTCTCGGCCTCCCGTTCGGCGAGCGCGCGGGCGCGCCGCAAGGTCGCCTCGCGCTCCTTTTCCACCTCGGCACGCGCGGAGCGCAGCGCCTCTTCGGAACTGGTCTTCAGGCGGGCGATCGCGGCCTCCCCCTCCGCCTTGACGCTGGCGAGCTTCGTCTCCCACTCGCTCTCGACCTGCTTCAAGCGGCGAAGCTCCTCGATCGCGGCGGGGCCGGTCGTCCCCGGACTAGCGGTTTCGCTCATCGTACTCCTACCTCTCCAGCACCCGGACGAGGATCGTGACCATCACGAGGAGCACGGCGATCCGGGCAGCGAGCATCACGCGCATCGCCCATCGCATCTTTCGCATCGCGGTCTCACGCGCCAGCAGCGGCCTTCGCCTCCTCCGCCTCGAGCTTTCGCTTGACGGTCTTCAGCATGCTGAACGCATCGCGCTCGAGCTCGTCGAATCGGAACTTGATGTATCGGACCGTCCCCTGGAGCCGCGGGATGAGGACGTTCTCGATAGCGCTCGCCCGCCGCTTGGTCTTCTCGATCTCGCGCAACAGGCGACGCAGCGCGTTCTCCTTCTCGGCAATCGCCAGCACGACCTGGTAGATCCCCTGGAAGTGGCGGATCGACTCGTTGATCGAGGTCGGAAGGTCGAGGAGCGACGGGTCGGAGACCGGGGAGTACTTGCCCGCGTCGACGCGCGGTGTCTTGACGCCCATCACGTTCTTCGTCGAGACGCCGATCGGGTGAAGGCCGGGGAGCAGCATCGAGATGTTCTCGAGCCGGGTGGGCCCCTCCATCATCTCCGCCTGTCGGATCGAAGCGTACCCAAGAGCGATCCTCTGCTGGAGATCGCCCCGGAGCGCGAGCGCCTCCCTCGAGAGGTTGAAGAACTCGGCGATCAGCGCCGAGCGCTTCAACTTGAGGAGATTGAGCCCCTTCTTCGCGAGCACGATGCGCCGCCGGGTCCGCAACAGCTCGAGACGGGTCGGCCGGATGTTCTCCTGCGCCATCGTATGCCTCGAGGCCAACCCTACGGGCTCGCCGGGACCCTGGGCACGCGGTACTTCTGGACGAACTCGGGCTTGATCCGCTTGAGCTCGGAGTCGGGGAGGTCGGAGAGGATGTCCCAGGCGATCGCCAAGCTCTCATCGATCGTCCGGTCCTCGTCCGGCCGCTGATTGACGAACTCGTTCTCGAACCGGTCGGCGACCCTCAGGTAGATCCGGTCGGTGGCGCTGAGCGCCTCCTCGCCGACGATCGCCGAGAGGGCCCGCTGG
Source organism: Thermoplasmata archaeon (assembly GCA_022749835.1). Taxonomy (GTDB): domain Archaea; phylum Thermoplasmatota; class Thermoplasmata; order Lutacidiplasmatales; family UBA184; genus Lutacidiplasma. The sequence goes on from JAKIWY010000024.1 coordinate 3,162, forward strand.
TCCTTCCCCGTGGCGTAGCTCGCGTACAGCTGGTCGGCGACGCCGCGGTGGTCCTCGCGCGTCCGGCCCTTCCCGATCCCCTGGTTCATCAGGCGCGAGAGCGAGCTCAGCACGTCGATCGGCGGATAGACGCCGCGGCGCTGGAGGTCCCGGCTCGCGAAGATCTGTCCCTCGGTGATGTAACCCGTCAAATCCGGGATCGGGTGGGTGACGTCGTCGGCCGGCATGGTGAGGATCGGCAGCTGGGTGATCGACCCCTTGCGGCCGTGGATCTTCCCGGCCCGCTCGTAGAGCGTCGCGAGGTCGGTGTAGAGGTACCCCGGGTAGCCCCGGCGGCCAGGGACCTCATCACGCGCGCTCGCGATCTCCCGCAGCGCCTCGCAATAGTTGGTCATGTCCGTCAGCACGACCAGGATGTGCATCCCCTTCTCGTAGGCGAGGTACTCCGCGGTGGTCAGCGCCATGCGGGGCGTGATGACGCGCTCCATCGACGGATCGCTCGAGAGGTTCAGGAAGACGACGGTCCGCTCGAGGGCGCCGGTCGTCTCGAACTCCTTCAGGAAGTAGTTCGCCTCCTCGCTCGTGATCCCCATTGCGGCGAAGACGACGCCGAACGTCTCGGTAGAATCCCTGAGCTTCGCCTGCCGGACGATCTGGGCGGCGACCTGGTTGTGCGGAAGGCCCGCCCCCGAGAAGATCGGGAGCTTCTGGCCCCGCACGAGCGTGTTCATCACGTCGATGTTCGAAAGTCCCGTCTGGATGAACTCGGACGGCTCCTCCCGCGAGTACGGGTTCATGGCGTTCCCGACGATCTCGAGGCGCTGGTCGGAGACGATCTTCGGGCCGCCGTCGCGCGGCTCGCCCAGGCCGTTGAAGACCCGGCCGAGCATCTCGTCCGAGACGGCGAGGCGAGCGACCTCGCCGAGGAACTTGACGGAGGTCCCGGTGAGGTTCATTCCCATCGTGGGGCCGAACACCTGGACGATGGCGAGGCCGTTGCGCGAATCGAGCACCTGGCCCTGGCGGCGGGTGCCGTCCGGCTGCTGGATCTCGACGATCTCCCCGTAGGCGGCGTTCGCCACCTCGCGGACGAACAGCAATGGGCCGGTGACCCGGTCGATCGTCCGGTAGTCGACGGGGACCGCCGGGAGCTCGGATTTCGACGCCGCGCCCATCAGCCGCCTCCTGCCGTCAAGCCGTTCACGGCCGTTTCCATCTCGACATCGAGCGCGTCGAACGACTGGGCGAGGTCCTTCTCGGGGATCCACTTCATCCGGGAGAGCTTCGTGCGCACGGGCAGCTTCGCGAGCTCGCCGACCGTGGCGCCCTTCGGGATCGCGTCCTGCTCGCGGTCGCCGAACGAGAGGATCGCCTTCAGCATCCGGTACTGCTTCTGGATGGAGGTGTAGGTGTCGACGTCGTCGTAGGCGCTCTGCTGGAGGTAATCCTCCCGCAGCATCCGGGCGATGTCCAGGACCGCCTTCTCCCGCTCAGGGAGCGCATCGACCCCGACGAGCTGGACGATCTCCTGGAGCTCGGACTCCTTCTGGAGGACCTCGAGGGCCTTCTTGCGGAGGGCGACCCAGTCCTTGGCGATCCCGCTGCGGTACCAAGGCTCGAGATCATCGACGTAGAGGGAGTAGCTCTGCAGCCAGTTGATCGACGGGAAGTGTCGGCGCGAGGCGAGCGAGGCGTCGAGGGCCCAGAAGACGCGCGTGACGCGAAGGGTGTTCTGGGAGACCGGTTCGGAGAAATCCCCGCCGGGCGGTGAGACGGCGCCGACGACCGTGACCGAGCCGGCTCGGGCGTCCGGAGAGAGCGTGATGACCCGTCCGGCGCGCTCGTAGAACTCCGCGACGCGGCGGCCCAGGTACGCGGGGTACCCCTCCTCGCCGGGCATTTCCTCGAGACGGCCGGAAATCTCGCGCATCGCCTCCGCCCATCGGCTCGTCGAGTCGGCCATCAGGGCGACATCGTAGCCCATGTCCCGGTAGTACTCGGCGATCGTGATACCGGTGTAGACGCTCGCCTCCCGGGCGGCGACCGGCATGTTTGAGGTGTTGGCGATGAGTATCGTCCGCTCCATGAGCGGCCGACCGGACTTCGGGTCCTGGAGATTCGGGAAGGTCGCCAGCACCTCCGTCATCTCGTTACCGCGCTCCCCGCAGCCGACGTAGACGACGACATCCGAGTCGGCCCACTTGGCGAGCTGTTGCTGGGTGACCGTGTTGTGCAGCAGGAGTCCCCCGTGGCCCCCGACGAAGTTCGCTCCGTACTCGGGGAGCGCCACGTCGTAGACATCGTACGGTCCCTCGTTCTCTTCCACGATCTCGACGATCTCATCGCAGTAGAGCGACTCCAAAAGCCGCGGGAGACGCGCCGCCCCGGGTGCGCTCGACTCCAGGCTAGGGGCGTCCTCGAGCGTGGGGGCCCCGGCGAGATTGAGGAAGGTGGCAGCGCCCATCCGCTCGCCGTTCCCGATGTCGTTGTGGATCTCGATGCCGGCGGCGAGCAGGTCCCGGTAGCGGTAGTTCTCCCGGTAGATTCGTTCGATTGCGGTCGGAGAGAGCGGGACCACGTCCACGGCCGACCCGGTGGTTCGCTGGGTCGAGAGGGACGCGCGGATCTTCCCCACCTTGGGGTGATCCGAGGCGATGGCGCTGTCCAGCCGCTTCAGGCTCACGAGCCCGCGCACGTAGACTCGGTAGTACGGAGTCCCGTCGACATGACGGATTCCCATGGTGGAGAGGATCCCGAACCGGGAGAGCGCGTAGACGAGGTCGATCTGAAGTCCGCGGCTCGCCGTCGAGAGCTCGACATCCCCGCCGCTGATCCCACTGTCACCCAGGTAGTAGCCGCGGAGGAACGCCGCAAGGACCGGGTTGCTCGAGCCCATCACCGAGCGGGGTATGCGCTTCCCGGCGGCAAGATGGCCGCAACCGAGCTGATCGACCAAGCGGGCCAGGGAGACGCTCGCGACGAGAACGTTCGGGGTCTTGCCGGGCGGCGTCTCGACTTTCCCCTCGATTCCGAAGATGGTTCGAGTGAGGTCGAGGAAGCGGGCCCGGAGCGTCTCATCGGCGTTCGTGAACACCAGGGTGCGATCGCCGCGGACGCACCCTTCCGATGCGTACAACCCGAGGAACTCGGCGAGCTCCGGGGTCATCCGGTCGGGGACCTGGATTTGCTTGCCCCGGCGTTGAAGTTTCGGGAGCTGGATGTCAAGCGGCGGATTGGCGGACGCGTCCGGCAGCGAGCGGACCGAAGCGAGGTAGTCTCCCGCCCGTAGGTCCTCGGCGACGGTCTCCTCGAGAGAGCCGTCCGGGGCGAACGTGAATAGCCGGTGGACCGGAGTGACCCGTACGGTGCGGCCGGTGCGCGTCTTGACGCGAAGCAGGCGGTCGCTCTTCCCCTTGTAGAACGTTCGGCTCTCGCTGGGGAGGAGCCGGTCGCCAACGAGGGAGCATAGCCGGAGCGGCTCGCGGAGGTCGTACCACTCATCGGGGCCGTCGTCGCGGCGGTCGCCGTGGGCTTGCGCCCACCGGTAGAGCTCCTCGATCGGCACGACGGAACCATCGGCACGGACCACCGGCGTGTCGCCGGCGACGCACTTCCCCGATCCGAATGGGCCGGGGATGCACGCCGTGCCGCCCTTCGCCACCGGGAAGAAGGTGTCGATGACCCGCTGGCCGGTGAGGAGCGGGATACCAGGGGCCAGCTTCTGCTGGACTGGTCTAGGGATGCGGACCACCCAGCGATGGGAAAGGTAGAGGGGCACCTTTCCGGCGGAGGTGGTGATCGAGCCGATCGGGTCGCGGATAGTGTAGGAGCCGCCCTTGAGGTCGGTGAGAGTCCCCGAGACTCCCGGGGGAACCAGGATCTTGTGGAGGATGAGGGGCGTCTCCTGGACGGTCCCGAGGATGGTGCCGGGGCCGACCTGGACGGTGGGCTTCAGGAGAGCCGTGAACTCCCAGACCTTCTTCTCGTCGAGCGGCGGAGCGACCGAGCCCCGTGTGATGAAATCCCCGAGATTCTGCTTGAGGATGTCGAGCGGCCGCTGGACGCCGTCGTAGATCGACTTGAGAAGCCCCGGCCCCAGCTCGACGGAGAGCGCTTGGCCGGTGTTCTCGACCGGTTCTCCCGGCCGGATCCCGGTCGTGTCCTCGTAGACCTGGACGGTCGCGGTGTCGCCGACCAGCCGGATGATCTCTCCGACGAGGCCGAGGTCGCCGACGCGCACGACGTCGTACATCTTGGCCCCAGTGAGCCCCTCGGTGATGACGACGGGACCCGAGACCCTCGCAACGATTCCCATAGGAAATTCAGTTCCCCGACGGCATCGCCAGGGAGACGCCCAGAACCCGCTTGGCGAGCTTGTCGATGCTCTCGACCTCGTACTCCCCGCTGGGCGGGGGGACGAAGACGACGAGCGGACGCAGCGACGATTCCGCGTGTTGTCGCTGCGCCTCGGTCAGCGACTGGCGAACCGACTGGCTCGCGATGAGCAGGCTCACGTCCGTGGCGGCCATCGCCTTCTGGAACTCGGACTGCGCGTTCGAACGGGTGATCTCGATGACGTCCTTGAGCCCGATCAGACGGAAGCCGATGGCGAGCTGGCGCTCGCCCATCACGAGCGTCCGGCCGTCCTGAGGAGTAGGTTCCGACACGGCGGAGTCGGCGGGGTCTTTTCCTATTTAACGCCTGCTCCGAGGGCGGTCACGAGGAGCCCGGAAGGGGTCGCTCCGGGCGCCCGCGCGGGACCGCCGGGCTTACTTGTACGTCGAGTGATGCACGTGCCCTTCGTCGTCGGTGATGAGGATGCACTCGCCCTCACACTCGAACAGGCACGCTTCGCAGACGATGCACTCGGGGCCGTTGATGGCGAGGCTCTTTTCGCCGCGGAACTGGAACTTGGCGCCGACCGCGCCGTCGTCGACGACGTCGGGGAACTGGTCGCGGGGCTTGAGCTCGAAGACGTTCACGGGGCAGACGTCACGGCAGTGGGCGCAACCGGTGCACTTTGCAAGATCGATGTCGACCTGGACCATGCGGTTCTACGCTCCGGGCGTTTCCACCTCGGTTTCCTATTTAGGGTTTCGCTCCCCGGCGACTGCCGAGCGGCCCCGTTGCGCCGTATCAGCACCTCCCCGCTGGTCCCATTACACCCCTCGGAGCTTGCGCGTCCCGACGAGCGATGGGCAAGATTCTGATCGGTACCTGCGGATGGGACTACCCGGAGTGGGTGGGCCCCTTCTATCCGAAGCGGGGCGTGAGCGACCGGTTGCGGTACTATGCCCAGCAGTTCCCGATCGTTGAGGTCGATTCGACGTTCTACCGGCTTCCCCCGGCATCGCATGCGCTCTCCTGGTCGAAACGTACGCCCGCGGGATTTCGTTTCGCCGTCAAGTTCCCGCAGTCGATCACCCACGACCGGCGACTGGTGGAGAGTGGTAGGGAGCTCCGAGAGTTCCTCGAGGTGCTCGCCCCGCTTCGGGAGAGCGGGAAGTTTGCCGCGGCGCTGCTCCAACTTCCGCCGTCATTGACGTTCGACGCGCGGAGCGTCCGACGCTTCTACGAGACGCTGCCACCGGGGCTCCCGGTCGCCGTCGAGTTCCGCGAGAAGAGCTGGCTCGACCCGGAGTCGCTCTCGCTCCTGCGAGAGTTCCGGCTCGCGCACGTCGTGGTGGACGAGCCCCTGCTGCCGGTCCGCCTCGAGGTGACCGCTCCGTTCAGCTATCTCCGATTCCACGGCCACGGTGCCCCGGTCTGGTACGACTACACGTACTCCCCAGCGGAGCTCACCTCGTGGGTTCCCAAGGTCCGGGAGCTCGCGGAGCGCAGCGAGGCCGCCTACGTGTTCTTCAACAATCATTTCCGCGGGGACGCGGCCTCGAACGGAACGACGCTCACCCAGCTGCTCAACCTTCCGCCTCCCGCGTGGCGTTCGACGCTGATGCCGTGATGCCGGTGCCGGCGGGACGCGTCAGTATTGGAGGAGAATGGACTTGCAGTCTCGGCAGCGGTACCCGGCGATGTAGACCATCCCGAAGGTGTTGGGCTTGGCGACCTCCTCCCCGCCGAAGGCGAGGCGGGTCCGCTCCAGGTACCACTTCGACCCGCCGATCATGCTCTCCGAGCCCAGGAACCCCGGGCTCATCGTCTTCTGGCACGTCGGGCAGTTGGGCATCGGCTTCCCTGCCCGGTGGGATGGTGGGGGCAGTTGGATAAAGGTTGCCCGAGGTGAGTAGGACGCCCCGGGCCGCCGGCCGCCCCGGGGAGTGAAACTATCCAGGCCCGCCTCCCTCCCCATCCGCTCGACCAGAGGCCCCCGGTGCGGGCACCGAGGGTGACCCCAGAGACCCGCCGATTCGCCACTCGTTCAGGTGAACCGGACCGCGACGGTAACGGAGGCGCCCAGGACGGTGAACGAACCCGAGGACGGCGTCGCACGATGGCCGGAAGGGGCCCCGACCACGAAGGAAAAGGCGCCGAGCCCCTCGGAGAACACGATCGTCGCCCCACGGCCGCTCTGGTTGACCCCGTTCCCGGTCACGGACCACAAGGTGCCCGCGGGAAGGCCACGCTCCCGAAACGTCACCGAATGGTCGGTTAGGTAGTGCGAGTAGTTCGTCGCGGCGATAGGTCCCCAGCCCGTGACGAGGTCGTACCCCGCGAGGGCCGAGAAGTTCGCATTGCCGTACTGGTGCACGTCGTAGAACGGCAGCCCACCGGTCCGGGCGGAGAGGTTGCCGGCGAACTGGGCCTGCCCGAGGGTGTAGGCGACCGGGTCGAGGAAGCCGACCCGGGGAGTCCCGGTGAGCGAGAGGGAGTGGTCGATCGACGCGATGACGCCGGCTTCGACCGGGGTGGCGATGCTGTCGCCCGTGAAGATGAAGAACGAGCAGCCCCCCGTCCCGGCGCAACTCACGCTGTAATCCATCCCGTCCCACGAGACCGAGGCGAGGGTATCGTTGGCGATCGCGGCGATATCCGGCTCGCCGCGACCTTTGGCGACCGCGGTGATGACCGAGTTCGCGTCCGGGGATCGGCGTTGCCAGATCGGTTCCGGGAAGCAGGCGGCAGAGCCGGTGCCGCAGTTCGCCGAGGGGTTGGTGGATGCCGCCACGCCGCCGCCCGACCCGTAGCCGCTCCCCGGTCCCTCGTACCACGCGATCTCGCTCGTCCGTTGAAGCGTGGTGGAGTTCATGCGGAGCGTCGTGCCGCCGACCGCGACATCCCCGAAGCTGTCGTAGGCCTGGCCCGCGGGGGTGTTCGTGCTGTTGTCCCCGGAATCCGGCGTGGCGGCGAGCACGGTGATCCCCCGCGCCTGGGCTTGCTGAAGGTCGGAGTACCAGCTCGTGTCGTTCCAGACGCCGTACCCCCACGAGTTGGAGATCACCGAAACGTTCCGGAGGCCCGAGACGGCTGCGGGGGTCATCCCCGCCCCCTCCGTGATGTTCGGGTTGAGGATGTCGGCGAAGGAGAGATCGGTGGTGCCGGAGTTGCCGTTGTCGCCGTACACCTCGTACAGGCTGGCGCCGGGCGCGAGCGATCCGGCCATCTCGAGGTCAAGGCTGCTCTCGAAGTTTGAACCTCCCGAGTCGCACATCGCCGACTTGCCGGGCGCGGGAGCCTGGCCTGCGCCGTCGAGGATCGGGACCCCGGTGACCTTCGGTTTGGGTTCACTCGCCGGAAGGGTGTACCCGAAGAAGCTCGAGAGGTCGGACGGGTAGAACGCCCCGGCGTACTTGCTCGACGAAAGCTTGGCGCAGAAGCTGCCCGCGCCGCTCGAATTGTCGATCGTGTCCACCCAGAGGATCGTCGCGATCGACTCGTTCACCGGGTAGGCCTTGTGGGCGAAGAGGCTCTGCACGCCGTAGGTCACCTGCAGATCGGAAGCGAGGGTCAGGTTGCCGAGCGGTCGGGGGAAGGCAAGCCCACCGACCGTCGTGCAGGGGAACGGACCGCCCGCCGAGGTGCACGGCGTCGTCTTGAGGGAGGGGGACGGCATCCCCGTTGAAATGGGTCCAGCACCGGCGAGCGTGGCCCGGCGCAGCTGGTGGGAGAGCTCGCTCGTGAGCTGGAACTTGGAGAAATCGCTGAGGCCCTCGACCCCGGTGACGTACCGTGCGAGCCCACCGATCATTCGGGGAGCGGAGTTCGGCGCATAGAAACCTCGTCCCGACGCGTCGACGTACGAGCCCAGGTGGACGCCGAAGAGCGCGGTGGTCTCGGAGGGGGTCGCATCGAAGGAGATTGTTGTCCGGTCCGCGTAGGTCGTCAGTCGGCTCACCCCCACGGAGGCAAAGAAGGCGACCGCGGATCGGTACACCGAGGGAGATCCCCCGAACCTCGCGTCGAACGCGGCGGCGGAAAGGTAGTGGTGGTACTGGGGGCTGGACGGATTCGAGAGCTCTCGGAGGAATCCGGCGAGAGCCGCGGGGTCGGAGTGCGAGAAGGTGACGATGATGGGAACGGAAGGCAGCGTCAACGGGCCTAGGTAGTCTCCTCCATGGCCCCCGACCCCCGGCTCCGAGTCGCTGACGGGAACCATCGGGGAGTTGAGGAGC
>JAKIWY010000240.1 GCA_022749835.1 Thermoplasmata archaeon
ACCTCCACGACGTGCGCCTCGGACTCCTGGAGGGCGCACGGATGTGTGACGGGTCGCACTTTCGTGACCTCGTAGCGCCGCCCGACGTCCAGCGTGAGGCAGGCGTGCCGGTAAGGACAGGTCCGACAGACCGGTGCGCCTCCGAAGTAGACGAACTCGAAGCCCGGTTTCGCCTGGCTCGAGGCGATGAGCGTGATGTCGGCCATCGCTACCCGATCACCCCGGTGACGCTCGCAAGGCGTTCCGCGGCATCCCTCGTCAGGCCGTTATCGCCCAGTATCGTGTAGCGCTCGGGGCGGATGGTGTGCGCCGCGACCAACGCCTTGACGATCTCCTCCGGAGAAACGCCGAGCTCGCGCGCGCTGATCGGGGCGCCGATGGTGTGCAGCGCGGTGCGCAGCTTTCGCCAGTCGCCCCCGTGCAGGTACATCATCATGATCGCCCCGACGCCGCACTGCTCACCGTGCAGGCTCGGGCGGACCGCCGCGCGGTCGAGCGCGTGGCTGAACAGGTGCTCGCTCCCGGAGCACGGACGGGAGGAGCCGGCGACGCTCATCGCGATCCCGGCGACGATCATCGGGCGGATGGCGATCCACACGGACTCCTCGAGGTTCGGCTTGATGAGGCTCGCATGGTCGGAGATCTCGCCGGCCGTGTATTCGGCGAGCGTCGCGGCGGTCGAGGAGAACTCCTCATTGCGCAGGCGGGCCGCGAGCTTCCAGTCGAGCACCGCCGTCACGTTCGAGATGACGTCGGCGCACCCCGAGGCGAGCAGGCGGAACGGGGCCTGGACGATCACCGAGGTGTCCGCGAGGACGCCGGTCGGCACGACCGCTTCGATGCTTGTGACCTTCTCAGGATCGTGCAGCGACGCCCTCGGCGAGGAGATGCCGTCGTGCGCGGCGGAGGTGGGAACGCTCACGAACGGGATACGGAGGCGGGCGGCCACGACCTTGGTGATGTCGATCTTGCTGCCCCCGCCGACCGCGATGAGGAAGCGCGCCCCGGCGGCCTTCGCCTCCCCGGCGACGCGTTCGACCTCTTGGGGGGTCGCCTCGTGGGCCAGGACCGTCGAGACCTGAAAGCCGCTCTCCGTAAGGATCTCCGCCGCCCGGCTTCCCGCGAGGGCGAGCGTCTTCGGACCCGTGACGACCATCCCGCGCTCCGAGAAGTCGAACTGACGGCATGTCCGGCCCAGCTCGGAGAGCACTCCATGCCCCGCGAGCACGGTCCTAGGGAAGACCATCGACCGGGCCTTGGCGAACGGCGTGTCGACTCCGATGACGGGGGCACGGACAGCGGGAGATTCGGTCCCCATGAGCGGAGGGTTGTCGAGGATGGTCGCCGCCTCTTTAGGCTTCCCACGCCGGCCGTTCCGGACGACGCTTGAGGGGCCCGAGGGAGTGGGGAACGGAAGGATGCCTGCCCTCGCCCGCCCTACCCCGCTGGTTTGGGGCCCCCGGGAAATGGGCAGGTCGCGGAGGCCTGCGCGTAGTCCATCGCGTCGAGCCCCGAAAGGAAGCTTCGCCCGGGCCGGCCGCGAGAACGGGAAGTACGCGCGACAGGACGACTTTGGTGCTCCCGCATCGGCCCAGATGGGCCGCAAGAGCGACCCCCCTCACCTACTCGCCGGCAGCTCAATTCCGGGGAAATGTTCCACGAGGACCCTCCGCCACGCCCCGGTCACCTTGAGGTAACCGAGAATCACAACAACGTAGGCGAGGAGGATGACGACCGCGCCCGCAACGAAGAGCCATTCATGGAGCCAGACGAGTGCCGCCAGATCGGCGAACGAGGCCCCCAAGAGGCTGCCTGTCAGTACTCTGAGTGAGTTGGTCGAGTTCCTCCCACGGGCCGACTGCGTGAGCCAATCGATCGCCGCGGGCACGGGCGCGGTGGCGAGGGGCACCTGGACCCAGAGGCTCTCAAGGGCCCCCGGGCGAGCCCCCGTCCAGAGAAGAAACACGAACGCGCCGATGAGAGCGGCGAATCCGAACAACTGACCGGTGCAGCGAGCGCAAAGATGAATCCCGCCCCCCGGCAGATCGATCCGGAGCGTACGGTCGAACCTCTCCGGGAGATGATGGGAGAGGAGGACCTCCCAGGCACGAGGGGGACGGTTGGGCGAGGCCTCTTCGGGCATGTCGGCTTCCCTGTCTGGGCAGGTAGGGCACCACGTTCTTATGCCGGAGGTCTCTCCCCGGTCCGTGGCTCAGCCGATGCCCGGGTCGATGCAAGGCGGCGGGTTCGAAGAGAAACGCGAGTACGAGCTTTGGATACTCGTACTGCTTATCGTCGTCTGCTGGCCGGTGGCGATCGTCTACTACTTCACTCGGCCCAAGGTCTACGTTCCGACGTACAACCCCTACCCGAGCGCGGCACCGACATACCAGCAACCGGCGTACCAGCCACCGGCGTACCAGCCACCGGCGTACGCCACCGGCGGGGTAGCCTCACCCGCGGGCGCCCCGGCGCAGGTCAACCCGCCGTTCTGCCCGAAGTGCGGGCGCCCGGCTACCTACATCGCTCAGTACAGCCGCTACTACTGCTACAGCGACCAGCTGTACGTCTAGAACTCGCATCCCTGCTTGAAGGCCCGACCGCCCGGGCTTGTCCA
>JAKIWY010000241.1 GCA_022749835.1 Thermoplasmata archaeon
GCCTTCGTGTTCCCTTGCTGATTCAGGATTCTGGCCCGCGACAGGATGGCCGTGGCATGGCGCCGCACCTGCAGGCGATGCCACAACAACAAGCTGGGCGCCAGAACGATCAGCACGGCAACGGCTACGGCGGTAGAGCTTCGCATGCACGATTCTTCGAGGGTTCTTTTATATAAACACAGAGGCGGAAGCGACCCCCCCAACTCCGGGGGAGTGGGGTTGGCCCGCACGGCTATCTGTGGGCTCTGATGCGTCCACGCTCGTGGAGAAGCTCGGTCGGCCCGGCCCCAAACCGAAGCGGCTCTACGCTCGGGTCGTCCGCCTAGGGGAGTCGGGCCGCGGGGAGGTTCCGAGCACCCGGGAGCTGAGGGGGTTCGACGAAGAGCTTGAGCGGGTCGGCCGGTTGGTCGCCCGGGGCCCCCTTACTTCCCCGGAGGGGGACCTGCTCCTCCTCAGGGCCCGTGACCTTCCGGAGGCGGACCGGATCCTCCGTCACGACCCGTTCCGGGCGGCCCCGGGGGCGTCCTACCAGATCTTCGAGTGGGACCCTGGGGCTTTCGGAAGCGGTGTGAATCTGGAGCCCCCCCCCGCCCTCGGAAGCGGACGTCTCACGTTCCTGCAACGGGTCTCGGTCGTGGTGCGCGACCCGGCGAGGGCGCTCGAGTGGTACCGGGACGTCCTCGGCCTGAGCGTGAGGGTGAGGGACGAGGAGACCGGTTACCTTGAGATGGCCCTGGGGCGGGGCGCGGCGGCACTTTCGCTGGTCACGCCTCGCCCGGAGTGGGGCGAGCCCTACTATTCGGAGGCGAGCGCGCGGGTCGGTTCCCGCACCGGGATCGCCTTCCAGACCGACAGCGTGGACGCCCTCGAGCTTAGGCTGCGCCATGCCGGTGCCATCGTCACCCAAGCAGCCGAAGTACAGCCGTGGGGCGGCCTGACCATCCGATTCACCGACCCGGACGGCAACGAGTTCCTCGCCTTCCAGACGGAGCGCCGGGTGATGCGAACGGCCGCCGCCGAACCGGGGGGGGCCCCGCGCCGCACTCCCCGCCGGAAGCGAAAGTAGACCGACCAGGTGCGGGGACTGGCGAGCCAAAGCCGAATAAGCTTGACCGGTTTCGGCCGGACGGAGCGCACCGATGGCCGAGGTACTTCCCGGAGTCCACCAAGTCGAGGGGGTCGACCCGTCGCCGGATTTCTCCACGCACGTCTACTTGGTCAAGGACCCGGGGGGCAGTTGGACGCTGATCGACACGGGCCTTCCGGGCAGCGAGGCGGCGATCGAAGCGTACGCGAAGAAACACGGCATTTCCATGCGCTCGATCGCGAAGATCCTCATCACCCACCTTCACCGGGACCACACCGGCTCGCTGCGCAAGATGATCGAGAAAACCCACGCCCGTACCTTCTCGCACTGGGTCGAGGCCGGCTTCATCGCCGAGCGGCCGGCGTACGTGGGCCCCGGGGTCGCCCCGAGCGAGGCCGTCGAGATCGACGAACGACTGAAGGACGGCGACCGGGTCGACGCCGCCGGAGGGCTCATCGCCTACCATACGCCGGGGCACACCCCCGGCCACACCTCCTTCTACCAGCCCGAACGCAAGATCCTCTTCTCCGGTGACCTGTTCTTCGGGAACGGCGCTCAGATGTCGCTCACCCCGCCGGAGTACACCCTGCACATGGGCACCGCCCAAATCTCAGCCCGCCGCATGGCGGAGCTCGATGCCCTCGCGGTGATGAGCTACCACGGTGGACCGTTCCTCACCGGCGGCTCCAAGCGGATGCGCGAGCTCGTGGCAACGTTCTAGAGGAGAGCCCAGGCGAGCTCGCGGTGCCGGAGCCTAAGCCCGAAAGCCCTGTGGAGGGCTCGAACTATACCGGTTGGCGCCGCCAGGCGGATTGGCACCCGGTGACGATCGCCCGTGCGGAAGGATCCACCTTCTGGGACGCCTCCGGTCGCCCATTCCTCGATTTTGCCTCCCAGCTCGTGGCGGTCAACCTGGGACACCGCAACCCGGCCGTGCTCGGCGCGATGCGGGCGCAGGCCGAGGAGCTTGCCTACATCTCCCCGTCGTTCTCGAGCGAGGGACGGGCGAGGCTGAGCGGCCTCCTCGACGAAGTGGTGCCCACGGGACTTCGACGCTACTTCTTCGGCTCGACCGGGACGGAGGCGAACGAGTCAGCCCTCCTGATCGCCCGTCTCGTCACCGGCCGCCGCAAGGTCATCAGCCGGCCGCGCTCCTACCACGGCTCGACCGCGGCGTCGCTCTCCGCGAGCGGTGACCTGAGACGCTCGGCGGTCGAGGCGGTCCAGAGCGTGCCTGGGACCGTGTTCGCCCCGGACTGCTACTGTTACCGTTGCCCGCTCGGGCTGCGATATCCGGATTGTCAGGTCGCCTGCGCCACGGAGGTGGGGAAGCTCCTGGAGGTGGACGACGATATCGCGGCGATGATCGTCGAACCGGTCGTCGGCACGAACGGCGTCATCGTCCCGGTGCCCGAGTATCTCCCGATGATCCGCAAGACCACACGGGATCACGGGGTCCTACTCATCGCCGACGAGGTGATGACCGGCTGGGGAAGGACGGGCGAATGGTTCGCAGTGGAC
>JAKIWY010000242.1 GCA_022749835.1 Thermoplasmata archaeon
CCAGATGATGTTCATCGTCTTCGGCGTCATCTCGATCTACCTGCCGATCTCCGCCGCGAAGTTCTTCTTCCTCGGGTCGGCCGCCTTCGCGCTCCTGCCGGCAGAGGCGCTCTCGCGGGCGCTGGACGTCGGCGGCTATCCGGCACTGCGCCGCAACGTCGCCTCGCTCTCCGACCGCAAGAGCCAGTTCTCCGCTTTCCGCAAGAGCTTCAAGGCCCGCCACGTCCTCGTGCTTCTCGTCCTGAGCCTGCTCATCCTTCCGAACACCTGGATCGCGATCGACGCGGGCATCCCGTACAACTCCAAGAGCACCTACGACCTCCAGGTCTACGATTCCCTCCCGGCACCGCTCAGGGTCGCCCCCGCCAACGCCTCGAACTTCTACCTGGGGGCCGCCGGCACGCAGCTCGACACTCCGACCCAGTACGACGAGGGCGGCTACAATTGGCTCGCCGCGCAGGACGTCAATATTCCCGCCCCCCAGCGACCCGCGTTCGTCAGCTGGTGGGACTACGGTTTCCAGGCCGTCGCCCAGGGCGATCATCCGACCGTCGCCGACAACTTCCAGAACGGGATCGACCCGGCGGGTAACTTCCTTTTGACACAGAACGAGTCGCTGGCGATCGGCATCCTCGCGACGACCCTCTTGCAAGCCGAGCAGCACAAGACCGGCCTCCCCTACCTCCCCACCACGCTCAACCAGATCCTCGCGCGCGACGGCGTCAACCTGGTCGAACTGCACACGCTCCTCGTCAACACCTCCGCCGACGTGCCGCTCGTCATCGCCCACCCCGAGCGCTACCTCGCCGTCGACGCGAGCCACCTCGATTCGCAGAACGCGATGTACGATGCCGTCTCCTGGTTCCTCGCCAACACGCTCCCCGAGAGCACGCTCTCCCAGGTCTACAACGACATCCAATCGTACACCGGCTGGTCGATCCGCTACGCGATGGTCGACTCCCGCCTCTTCCCGTTCAGCGGCCAGAGCACGGGGATCTTCTACGCTCCGGCGGACCTGACCGACCGCGTGATCGGCTCGGGCGGCGCACCGACGGCGTACTACTCGCTCTCCGTGACCGGCACCGACGGCAACACCTACCCGGTCGGGGCGGTTCCGGCGGGCGTCGGAACGGCCCAAGTGAACATCAACTACACTCAGGCGTTCTACAACTCGATGATCTACCGGATCTTCATCGGCTACACCGGCGCCGAGGTCGGAAGCTCCGGGATCCCCTCGCTCAGCGGAGCTGCCGGGGGCCAGACCGGCGCCTCCCCGCTTCCGATCGAGCCCGGCTGGATGCTCCAGCACTTCGAGGTCGTCTACCGGACCGCCTTCTACTGCCCGTACCCCGACCCGCAGAACCATCCGGGATGCTTCCGGCCCACGAACGTCCCCGAGGCGAACCTGCTCGCCAAGAAGTACAACGGGACGGCGAACACGCAGGCCGCGAACTACTTCAACGGCGGCGAGACGATGCTCGCCTACTACGCCGGCGAACCGATGGTCGGCGCCGTGACCCTCCCCGATGGCTCGCCGGTCGGTGGCGCCCGCGTGACGGTGTTCGACTCGTGGGGAATACCGCACATGAGCGTGGTCACCCCGACCAACGGCTCCTTCCGGTTGGTCCTTCCTCCCGGCAACGACACCGTGAACATCACCGTCGGTGGCTTCGACGCCCTCCACCAGCAGGGCACGACCCTCCTGCGCTCGTTTCCCGTGGTCGTCCCCGGCGGCCGGGGCTACAGCTTCGAGTCGCCCACGCTTGTCCAGCCGGTTGTCCTCGCCCCCGGAAAGATCGCCGGGATGGCCTTCTGGAACGTCGGCAACAACTCGACGTACATCCCCAAGGTCGACCCGCCGGTCATCGGTGCGAAGATCGTCATCTGGGGCACAGGCCACGTGGCCGCCACGACCGAGACCGACCCGGGCGGCGGCTTCCTGTTCCCGCGGGTCGCCCCGGGGGTCTACAACATCTCGCTCATCACGAAGGGCTCGAACCAGACGCAGCCGAGCCCGGTTTACGTCAAGGTCGGCCAGCAGGTCAATCAGTCGATCTCCGTCCAACCGATCACCCTCACCGGCATCGTGAGCCTTCCGAACGGAAAGCCGGCGAACGGGGCGACCGTCCTCGTCAACTCCCTGCAGTTCGGCCCGCTCGTCACCGCCACCTCCAACCTCACCGGGGCCTACCGGGTCTTCGAGGTGCCCCCCGGGAACTACACGGTGAGCGCGTCGGCGAGTGGCGGCAGCCTCGCGAGCGTCCCCGCCGAGTTCACGGTGAAGAACACCTCCGGCAAGTTCTCCGAGAACATCACGCTAGAACCCGTCATCTCCGTGAGCCTCCAGGTGCACTCCAACGGCAACCCCGTCGCCGACCTACCGGTGCGCTTCACCCCGATCACCCCGCTGCTCCCGAATAGCGCGGTCACCCCGCCCGCTCCGAACGGCAGCAAGGGGCTGCCAAACCCCAACGGCTCGGCACCGTCCTCGTCGAACGCGAACCAGAGCGCCGCCACGGCGAACTCCCTCGTCTTCCTCACGGGGGACGACGGCTTCCTGCACGGCGTCGTCCCCGCCGCCAACTACAGCATCTACGCTCTCG
>JAKIWY010000243.1 GCA_022749835.1 Thermoplasmata archaeon
ATGGCGATGGTCGCCGCCGACCACTCCGCCCGATAGATCCATGAGTTCAATCTAAGGAAACCGGGACCCCAGGGTGGGGGGCGGGCGTCGCCGCTCAGCACGTTGCGAGGACGGGGTCGTCGGAACAAAGCTGTTTCCCGGCCGACGACGATGAGGAGGTAGGAGTCGCCTCTCGATGGGTGAACTCGGGCTGACCGAGTGCTCACATTCGTTTCGGGCACAGCCGGGACGGTTCCCCCATGAAGCTCTGGGCGGCGTTGTACGCCATGATCTGGATCGTCTTCCTAGAGTTCTGGCTCGCACTCACGCCGATCGCCCCGCCGGTCCCCCTCTACCTGCACGCACTCCTCGGTTTCCTCATCGTGGTGGTGGCGTATCGGAACTTCGCGCTCCTTCGGATGACCACGGTGCCCGGCCGGGTCAAGCGGATCGCGAAGGCGACGTTCCAACTGTCGATCCTGATGGCCATCCTCGGGCCGCTCGTCTACTTCGACGTCGGAGGGAACCTCACCGTCGCTTTCGGGATCACCGTCAACGGGGGACTCCGCTTCCTGCACTTCGTGAACGCCGTGGCGATCCTCACGCAGGCGAGCGCGACGGCGATCGCCTACGACATGTGGGAGGAGCGTGAGTTCCTATCGGAGACCCGACCGGGGGAGGTACCTCCGGCCGTCCGGCCTGCTCCGTGAGCCCGGGACGCGATGGCGCCTAGGTGCGGCCGCGTCGGGGCGAGCGGTGGCTTGAACGAGACTCGCGGAGTATCGCACGCGCGGCGGGAAATGCGCCGGGGACCGGCGGGCCGGGTTCAGCGGGCGGGGGTCGGCTGGGGGGATTTGGGAAGGCCCAGCTTTCGGCCGAGGTCGGGGAGGTCGGTCGCCACCGCCGCCGCACCGGCCGCGAGGAATCTCTCGGCGGTCATCCCATCCGGGGTAGCTTCCTGGGGGAGTAGGCCGTACATGAGCACGGAGGCGCGAAGTCCGCACTCGACATCGAGAAGGTGGTCGCCGACGAACAGCGCCCGGTCCTTTGGCACGCCCATCTCCTTGAGCAGCAGGAGGAGCGAATCCGGGGACGGCTTGACCGGACCCGAGGCGCCGCGGGCCCTCAGGTAGGGGAAGAACCCGGCGAGACCGGTCTGCTGGAGCGCCGAGCGAGCGAACCGCTCCGAGCTTCGGGTCAGCACGGCCAACCGGTACCCCTTCTCCGTCAGGACCGCGAGGAGCTCCTTGGCGCCGGGGCGAGCGACCGTCGTCGGGAGCGCCTCCATCTCGATCGCGTCGAGCGCCTGGTCGGCCTCGGCCTGGAACTTGAAGAGGAACCCTTCCGGCAGGTTCGCCCGCTGGATCTCCCCGGCGGCCTCCTCCATGAGGCGGGGAATGTTGTCACGGACCGAGAGACGGCCGGGGGTCACTCCGTGGCGTTCGGCGGCCCGGATCACCTCCCGGCGCATCCTGGGAAAGTCGTGGCGGCTCAAGACGAGCGTCCCGTCGAGGTCGAAGACGAGCCCCATGATCGGCTCCACGTACCTCGGCTCCACTTCCCGATGCGTCACGGGGACCTCACGGCACGAGAGAAACCGGCCATGGGGAGGTAAGGGTTTGCGTCGACTCGAACGAGGGGGGTTTTGGGGTCTCTTCGGTCAGGGCGCCTGGTGGTAGGCGATCCCGTACCAGCTCGCCTTGTCCCGGTCGTACGTCGTCCCGCACTGGTAGCAGAAGAAGACGCGGGTCGGCGGATCCTTCGGTTCCCCCTCCATACGGCTCCCGCAGATCGGGCAGTGGAGCCGGTCGTGGATCTCCGGTAGGCCGTGCCAGTGGGCTCGCTTCTGGTCGTAGACGACCCCGTCGACCGCACAGACAAAGATCGGGAACGGCACCGACTCCTTCGAGGGTCCGGCCATCGCCCGTCCACACGCCGGGCAGAACATGGACCGGGAGAGGGTACCTCTCCCATATCCAAGTGCGGGCCGACTAGCGGGCGCGCCGGCCACCGGGCTTTCGGAGGGTGACGATCGACTCGCGCAGCATGAAGCTGCGGCGTTGACCGGACCGACGGGAGCGGGCGACCTCGACCGACTCGACCTCAAAGCCGGCCCGCTGCCCGGCCCTCGCCGTCAGTAGGTCCCCGGGCACGTAGGCTCCGGCGATCAGCGAGTCGCCGACGACCAGGACGAAGCGGCCCCCGGGCTTGAGCGCTGAGTAGACGCGCGAGATCATCGGCTGAAGGTCCGAGAAGTAACGGTGGACGATCCCGTGCACGTCGTTGCGCCGGTAGCTTCCCTTGCGGCGCACGTTCTCCTGGATCCGCCCGAGGATCTCCTTGAGCCACGGGTCCGCGGCGTCCTCGGGCCGGACGTTCGAAAGCGCTTCGTCCCGCGGGAGGTTGTCGCAGGCGACCAGGCGGCGGCGGAGCGAGACCAGGTCGCCGTAGGAACGGGCGTACCCTAGCCAAGCGAGGTCGAGCTTGTAGTTCATCACGTAGTCCATCCCGTTCACGTACGGCGGGCTCGTCACGGCGAGGTCCACGGAGCCGGCGGGTACCGGGAGCTCCCGGGCGTCCGCCTCGATGACCGTCGCCGGA
>JAKIWY010000244.1 GCA_022749835.1 Thermoplasmata archaeon
GAAGAACTCGGCGATCTCGTTCTCCGAGGGGGGTCGCCGGTGGACCCTCGTGTAGCTGTAGATGTAGGCCAGGTACTGCCCTTGAACCCGAGTAGGGGTTTCGCTCAAAGCTACGCCTTCACCAAGGCAGCGGAGGGGCCGCCGTTCCGAGCGACCAGCCGGGACGAGAGAGCGCAGACCCGGCGCCCGCGATCCAGAGCATCCTGAGCGACGGCGGGGTCGGCGAAGAGCTCACCCGGCGATCGATCCTCCGAAGGGCTTCCGTACGTGGCCGGCTCGCGAAGGCGTGCGAGGAGTTCGGAGGATTCCCGCAGGAAGGGCACCTCGCGGCGGAACCACGCCGGAAACCTCGCGCCCCGGGCGCGAAGCAGGTCCCCGACATCGTGTTGCCGAGGGGGGTCGATTCCCGCCCACCGAAGGTCGGCCTTGAGGGCGAGCTCGGCCGCTTGCTGAGCGAGCGACACCACGAGGGCGAAGCGTCGGCGCTCGAAGGCGGATTCGGCCACCTCCAGCGCATCGAGACCACGACGGAGTGTTCCGGTGGCGAACCGAGGGTTTCCCTTCACGTCACCCCTCGGCGAAGGCTCGACCCAGATCCCAGTACGTTCCGAGTTGGCTCGAGTGCCGCCGGCGAGCACCCGCCGACCGTAACCTGGCGGCGAAACGGCGCAGTCCCCGCGCCAAGACTCCGGAAGGGTCCCAGAGGACATGCGCGTCCTGGGACAAATCGAGGAACAGCGGGCCCGGTCGGTCGAGGTCCGACGGGATCGCGATGACGACCTGAACCTGGTGAAAATGTCGGCGCGTCTCCCACTCTTCCATTCGGGCTCCGGCCGACAATCGTCCGATTCGCGCCCGAGTCCTTGCGTCGTCCATGGGAGAGGCCGTGCGGCGATCGACCAGTACGAGAAGGTCGAGGTCGCTCTCGGGGCTGTCGGTACCGCGTGCGGCGGACCCAAACAGGGCGATGGCGATCACCTGGCCGGCGTACACTTGGAGGATCGAGGCCACCGCCCCCTGGAGGATCGGATAGAAGCACCTCTCCCGGAACGGCGCGAGCCGAGTTCGGAGCCGGCTATCCATACGGACTAACGGCTCCGCGGCAAGATACCGACCCCTACTCAGTCGCAGGAGCCAGCCGCCTTGCGTCAATCGAGAAAGCACGACGTAGTTGGCGACCCCCCGCTTGCGGGCAAGCTCCTCCACCTCGCGAGGCGAGAATGGCCGGCTTCCGATCTTCTCCCAGATACGCTGGAACGTGGCCGGGACGGCAAAGGTCCGGAGGGTCGTCACGAGGTCATATATCATTTGGTGATATATACGCCCGGTGGTCACCGTTCGCCCAGGTCACGTGGGTCATCGGCCGGCCATCCGGTTCTCCCCGCACGCGGCGGCGGGAGGCGAGCGCTGAGCGAGGAATCGCAATCGAGAAACCGGCACCTGCCCCGACCGCCCAAGCCCGGCAGCATCCCCCACCCCTCGGTCGCGTGCCGCCCGGAGCCGAGATCGGCGACGGCTGGTCAACGGGCCGGTTCGTTCCAGATGAGGCGGGGCGAGGCTCAGAGACTGTCGATCCGAATCGTAGTTCGACGGGCCCGCCGGGATTCGAACCCGGGTCCGAGGCTCCGGAGGCCTCTGTGATATCCAAGCTATACTACGGGCCCTTCGGAGTCGGCGAGCGTCCGTTCTATTTAGGGGCTCTCGGACGAGGGGTAGGCACCGAACTTCGAGTCGGAGCGCTCGGCCGGGAAGGGCCCGAGGCGACGGGAGGTAGTCACACTCTCCTCTCCTAGGGTGAAGTGGGGGACAACTCCCCGGTTACGCCAGAGGAAGCTGCCTAGCCTCGGTCCGTTGCCTTGAGTCGAACCCACCGCCGGTGGGCATCGCACGGGTCCAGGAGGGCCCAGACCGAGAGAATGGGCACGGCGCGGTCCGCCGCGAGAGCTCCCCATGGTCGGAGTCGGAAAAGACGCAGTAGCGCCCGTAACCTCTCGATCCTCCCGTTCGTCCCCTCATCGAGCGCGATCACCAAGGTCGCTTGGGCCAGGGCGGCTTCCGGTGGGCGGCGGGCCTCCGGCAGGTCCATCGACTCCGCGATGGCGGCGAGGATTCTTGCGTCGAGCAGATGCTCCCGAGCCACCTCGGCGAGCCGGCGAGCGGAACGGGGTCCCGGCGACGCGTACCCGCGCGCCGTCGGCGAAGCGAAGCGATAGCGCGTCCACTCTCCTTCATCCAGCAGGAGCCCCGCTGGGCCTCGTAGCGCCGAGTAGAACAGGTAGGCTGGGACGCTCACCTGGACCTGAGCGAGCTGCCCCGGGTCATTCTCAATCAGCGACCGTCGGACGACGATCGAGCTCAGATTGAAACCCGCGCCTTCGCGCCATAGCCGGGAGAACGACCGCCGTGCTCTTTCCGATCAGCTGGTCGTGGAGTTTTTCGAGCACTTCATTCCGGCCGGTGAACGACGCGTTCCTGGTCGGGACGCGCCACACCGGCGGGATCGTGCGCGGATACCTCGGCTCCGCACCGGTTGGACCCGCGAGCGCCTCGGCTGTCTTCGACGGATAGCCGAGC
>JAKIWY010000245.1 GCA_022749835.1 Thermoplasmata archaeon
AGGATCCGGGGGCTCTTCCCGTATTTGGGCATCGCCTTCTCTGGGTATGGGTCGCTGACCTCGTCCAAAAGCTCGTCCCTGCTGTGTCCTACACACGTTGTTATCTTCTGTCCCAGATCGTTCCGATCGTCCCGACCGGGATGTTGACCCAGAAGATCGAACGCCACCCGAGCTCCGTGGTCAGGATCCCGCCGAGGACAAGGCCGATCATGGAACCGGAGATCGCCGCGACCTGGTTGATTCCCAGAGCCCGCCCGCGTCGGTTCGGCGGGAAGGCGTCGGTGAGGATGGCGGCCGCATTCGAGAAGAGAAAACCGGCCCCGACTCCTTGGACGATCCGGGCGGCCAACAGCTCCCCGCCGTCCATGGCCAGACTTGCCAGCAGGGAGCCGACCGTGAACACGGCGAACCCGAGGGTGTACAGTCGCACGCGCCCGAAGAGGTCCGAGAGACGGCCGAAGGAGAGGAGCAGTGTGGTGGTGACGACGTTGTACGAGAGCACCACCCATAGGAGCACCTCGGGACTCGTGCCGGGGAGCTCTCGCCCTATCGTGGGGAGCGAGATCAGCACGATCGACGAGTCGAGGACGGCCATGAACGAGCCGATCGTCGTGTTGCTGAGGGTAACCCACGAACGGTCGACCATCGAGCGTTGCCCCGTTACCACGGGCGGAAATGAGGGCTCGCTGGTCGATGCGTGCCGCCGGCCGGGTAGGTTCACACGGGCGCTAGGTCACGGAAACGGCCGTGCAGGGTCCGGCGTGCCGTTGAGAGGCCCGCGATGGCGATCCTCGGCGGAGGTACTGCGACAAAGTGTCGCATATGTTGGCCTACCGTGGCATATATATTGGTCTATATTCTAAATCGGGACGATATATATTAGTCCGAGCGGCTCCGCCGTTCGGAATGAAGGAAGGAAAAGGGCAGCCAAACGCTGCCGAAGGCGGGGAGTCGACCCCGCTTCACGGAACCTACGCCGGGGAGGATCCGGCGGCCCGAAGACTCCAGCGCATGGGTTCGGTGACGGTCGGGGTCTCGCTCCCCCGGGCGTGGGTCGGAGAGCGCGGATTGAGCGTCGGGAGCTCGGTGACGCTGCGGGCCCTGCCCGACGGCTCCCTCCTGCTGAGGGACCGGGCGCCACCGGAGGAGCCCCCGCGCGTGCGGGTGGTCGTCACTCGGGGGGCACCGCCCGAACACATCTTCCGGGAGCTGGTCGCTGGCTACGTCTCCGGGGCTTCCGAGTTTGAACTTGTCGAGTCGGGCGGTCTCTCACCCGAGACCCGCCAGATGGCGAGCGTCTTCAGCCGCCGGACGGTCGAGCCGGAGATCGTCCTGGAGGGGCGCGAACGGCTCGTGCTCCGCGACGTCTCCGCCGGGAGCGGGATCGACGTCGGTCCGATCCTTCGCCGGATGTTCGCCCTGGCGCTGGAGATGCAGCGGGAGGCGGGGCGGACGTGGGTCGAAGTCGACGCCCTCTCGCCGAGTTCCCTCGCCTCGAGGGACGACGAGGTCGACCGGTACGCCTGGCTCGTCGAGCGGACCTTGGCGCTGCGCTCGGTCCCGGGCGCTCCGGGCGTCGGGGAAAGCGCGATCGCCGCCCCGTTCCAGGCGCTCCTGCTCGCGCGCTACATCGAGCGCGTCGCCGACCACGCCGTCCACGCCTCGGAGAACGGCCCGCGGCTCATCGACTCCCGATGCCCTTCGCGGATCCTGGAATCGCTCACGGGACTTCATCGCCAGGTGATCGAAGTACTGGCCCAGGCGTTCGCCGTGGCGGACCTGCCCGACCTGCGCCGCGCCAACGAGGTGATCGATTGCACGGAGGCGCTCCACGCCACGCACGATGGGCTTCGGGAGAGCCTGTTCGCCCGCAGCAACGCCGGGCCGCTCTCCCCGGCCTCCGCGCTCTCGCTGGCCGCCGTCCTCGAATCGATCGACCGGACGATTGCCTACGCCCAGGACATCGCCCAGGTCGGGCTCGACCGGGCGGCGCTCCGGCCGCGACCGGCGAGGGCCCGGGCGCTCGCTCCTTCCATCTCCTCAGAGACCAAACCGAGGGGAGGTATCCGAACAGTATGAGTGGACAGAGCACGGGACCAGAGCCGACATCGAGCAGCGGACCGACAGCGGCTTCCGATCAGTCGTATCTGAAGAAGTCGTCCGGCAGCTCGAGCATGATGTGGATCGCGGTCGTGGCCATCGTGGTCGTGATCGCCCTGATCGGGGCGGCCTACGGCCTGGGATGGTTCACGAAGGGCAACAACAAGTCCGGGAACGGCTATGAGCCACCGTGCGCCTCGCTCGGCGGCGCGGGGTCGACGTTCTTCTATCCGATCATGGCCGTCTGGGTCACCCAGTACGCCACCCTGGCGTGCTCCTCCAACAGCGGGTTCTCCCAAGTCCAGGTCAATTACCTCTCCGTCGGTAGCGGCACAGGGATCACCGACTTGACGGGACGGGTCGTCTACTTCGGGGCCTCGGATGCCCCCCTCAGCCCGGCTCAGCAGGCTCTGCTGCCCGGCAAGGTCGTGACGTTCCCCGAGTCCGCCGGAGCGGTCACGCTG
>JAKIWY010000246.1 GCA_022749835.1 Thermoplasmata archaeon
CGTCTCGGGGATCGGCTGCTCGTCGAACCTGCCCCACTTCCTCTCGAGCTACGGCTTCCACGGCATCCACGGCCGCTCGCTTCCCGTGGCGGAGGGGATCCGATGGGCCAACCACGAGCTCACGGTCATCGGAACCGGCGGCGACGGGGACGGCTTCGGCATCGGCGCCGGTCACTTCGTGCACGCGATGCGGCGCAACGTCGATCTGACCTACGTCACCATGGACAACCAGATCTACGGTCTGACCACCGGCCAGGCTTCCCCGACCTCGATGATGGGGCACAAGACGAAGTCGACCCCCTTCGGGGTCATCGAGAACCCGATGGACCCGATCGCGCTGGCGATCGCGAGCGGCGCGACGTACGTCGCCCGCGGCTTCTCCGGGGATGTGAAACAGATGGCCGACCTGATCGCGAACGGGATCAGTCACCGGGGCTTTGCGTTCGTCGACGCGCTCTCCCCGTGCGTCACCTACAACAAGATCAACACCTTCGACTGGTTCCGCCAGCGGGTCTACAAGCTAGAGAGCGCCGGCCACGACCCCTCCAACATCACTCAGGCGTTCACCCGGGCCCTCGAGTGGGGCGACAAGATCCCGACCGGCTTATTCTACAAGACCGACAAGCCGACGTACGAGGAGCTCGAGGAGGTCCTGAACGCCGGACCGCTCGCGCACCAGTCGGCCGGGCTCAAGGGTCGCGAGAGCCTGCTCGACGAGTTCGTCTAGCGCCCCAAGTCCCCCCGACCGGAGTCCGGGAACCGAGAGGCGATGCCTCGCGCTGCGCGCCCGGAAACTGAGGTCCGACGGCTGCGGGCCGAGGAGTGGGAGGCGTTCCGTCGGCTGCGCCTCCAGGCGCTGGAGAGCGACCCGCTCGCTTTCGGGAGCACCCACTCCCGGGAACTCTCCTACTCCGAAGAGTATTGGAACGAGTGGGCCGGTAGGAGCGCCACCGGGGACTCCGAGGCGATCTTCGTGGCGGTCGACCCGACGGGACAGTTCGTCGGCATGGTGGGGATCTTCTCGAAGGAGTCGTGGGCGAACCTCTGGGGGATGTGGGTGCGCCCGCGGGCCCGCAACGGGCGGGTCGGAACGAGGTTGCTGGCGGCGGCCGTTGACTGGGCGGAGCTCCATCTCCCCTCCGAGCCGGTCCGGCTCGAGGTGAACCCGTCTCAGGAGCCGGCGCTCCGACTGTACGAACGCGCAGGCTTTCGCTTGACCGGGGTCCAGCACCCTCTTGGTCACCAGCCCCCCGCGGTCGTCCGCGAGATGACGCTCGACCGGAAGACGGGCCATCGTTCCCCCGAGTAGAACCTCCGGGGGAGGGCCGACAGGTCGATTCCCGGCCCGGAGCGGCTCCCGGGGTCGATTGGACCCCCCGTTCGCTCGGAAGGGCAGCTTTTTGCGCTTCGACCGCCCCCGGCCGGCGGGAACGAATTGGCGGTCGAAGGCGCCGCGGTGCGCGACGGGTTGAGTGTCGTCACCCGGGGCACCGTCCTCATGCTCGTCGGCACGATCGGCTTCGTCGTCGAGAGCTTCGTCTCGCGCGTCATCCTAGTCCGGGTCCTCACGACGACCCAGTGGAGCGAGTTCTCCCTCGGTCTCGCGCTGGCCGGTCTCCTCTCGGTGTTCGGGAGCCTCGGCCTTCCGTCGGCGGTGGCTCGAAACCTTCCGTTCGCCTCGACCGACACCGAGCGGCGGGACATCGTGCGGACCGCGTTCATCGTGGTCCTTCCGGCCGGGCTCGCCCTCTCGGCGCTCATGTTCCTGCTCGGATTGCCGATCTCGAGCACCTTCCACGCGCCGCTCCTCGGCCTCACCCTGGAGGCGTTCTCGATCGCCGTCGGCCTGTCGATCGTCGCGGGCCTCATCGCCTCGGTGTTCCAGGGGTACGAGGACGTCCTTCCGAACGCGCTGTTCGTCCAGGTGCTCAACCCGCTCCTGTTCATCGCCTTCCTTATCGTCGCGGCGGAGAAGGGGCCGCTGAGCCTCTCCTACTCGAACGCGCTGCTGGCGTACGTTGCCGCGAGCGTCGTCACCATCGTCTCCCTGACGCTCTACACGCGCTCCCGGCTCCCCCGCCACCTGCCGAGCGGGCCCCGCAGCCCGGGGCTCTCCCGAAAGCTTCTGCTGTTCGCGGCCCCGCTCTTCGCCGCCGGCATCCTGGGTTACCTCACAGGGACAGGCGACACGATCGTGCTCGGCGCCTGGCATCTTTCCGAGGTCGGATACTACACCGCCGGCCTCTCGCTCGCGCGGCTGTTGCAGGTAGGCATCGGCTCGTTAGCGTACATCTTCCTCCCCGTGACCGCACGCTTTGTTAGGCAGGGCGACCGGGCGAGCGTCCGGTTGACCTACACGACCGCCACGAAGTGGGTGCTGCTCACGAGCCTTCCGCTCTTCTTCGTCTTCTTCTTCCTGCCGACGCCCTCGCTCAATTTCGTCTACGGCTCAGGGTACGCCACCTCGACCCTGGCGCTGCGCGTGGTCGTCCTCGGCGCCTTCCTCTCGACCCTCGTCGGACCGGTGACCGCGGCCCAGGTCTCCTTTGGGCAGACCCGGCTC
>JAKIWY010000247.1 GCA_022749835.1 Thermoplasmata archaeon
CCGAACCACCCGCGCCCCGTGGCGGTGAATTTGGCTTTATATACCCTCCGCATCCCCCCCAGCAGGTACTGACGATGCCGTACTACGAATGCCCCAAGTGCGGAGGCGGCTACGTGATCGACGCTTCGCCGAATGCTCGCCCGATCTGCGACCGGGACGGGGCCCGATTGAAACGCACGAGCGACGCCTCGTACGAAAAGAACGCCCGCCGGGACTGAGGCGCTCCAAGTAGCCCCCAGGGCGTCGCCCCGACGCGAAGCTGGGCCGAGCACTCGATGAGCGGCTGGTCGGCTCCCACGGCGTTGCTGCCGGTGAGTGCCCGGTACGCCGGCGGGCTCTGGCTCCTCGGCTCGGTTCAGTTCATTCTCCTGGGGCTCGCGCTCACTCTCGCGGCGTACCCCGGGCACTCGATCCTGAACGGTCACATCAGCGACCTCGGGTCGTCCCACTCGCCCTTCGCTCTCTTCTTCAACCGCTCGATCGAGCTCCTGGGCGTGATGGGCGCGCTCGGCGTGCTCCTGGTGCGCGGAGCGTTGGCTCCGGGGAGAGCGAGCCGACTCGGCCTGGGTCTCCTGTTCCTCGCCTCCGCGGCGGCGGTGGCGGTCGGCCTGTTCCCCGAGGACTTCCCGGGAGCCGGACCGACGATCCACGCCCTCGCCTCGGCGAGCGTCTTCGTCGGGGCCGCGTTGGCGTTGCTCCTCGTATCCCGTGCGATCCGGCACGACAGGCGATGGGCCGGTCTTCCCTCGCCGACCGCGCTCACCGGCGTGGTGATGCTGCTGGCCACCGGCGTGTACGTGGTGGGATTCACTCCGTACGTCGGTTCGGGAGGCATGGAGAGTCTCATCGTCGCGCCGCTCCTGCTCTGGCTTCTCGGGGTCGGCTCCCGCCTCGCCAGGACTCCTCCGTTCGCCCCGCGTCCGCTGCTCAGCACCTAGCGACGGGCGCTCCGGCCCGGGCGGCTCCGGCGCCTGCGGACCTTGCGAAGTGCGTCGGCGAGGATCTGCGAGTGGTCGAAGGCGAGATCCGGTACGGAGCGCAGCGGGACCCATCGGGCGTCGGCGGCATCGTCGCCGGCGCGAAGCCGCGTCGCGCGACCGCCGACGAGGAAGACGACGCTCGTGGTCGGTTTCCGGGGGTCCCGCTCGGGCCCCGAGTAGACCCCCACGAGGCCGACGGGCCGCACCGCGAGACCCGTCTCCTCCTTCACCTCGCGGACTACCGCCTCCTCGACCGTCTCCCGAAGTTCCACGAACCCGCCGGGGAGCGCCCAGCGGCCCCGGAACGGTGGCCGGCCGCGACGCACGAGGAGCACGCGACCCTGCCGTAGGTAGACCGCGTCCACCGTGAGTGCCGGGTTCTGATGGGTCGACAACGCTCCGCCACCCTCCCTCTCGGCGATAACGCTGGGGGTCCAGGAGGCCAGCGCACGGGCGTCGCGCTTATCGCCCGGGGCCACCTCCCCGAACGCCGGCATCCATGGAGATCCTGCGGAGCAAGGCGCCGCTGCGAGTCAGCTTCGCCGGGGGCGGGACGGACGTCTCCCCGTACCCCGAGGAGAAGGGCGGAGCCGTCCTCAACTGCACCGTCGACAAGTACGCGTACGCGACCTTGCAGACCGGCCCGCCGGGGAACGGGGGCGCCCGCGTCCACTCGCTCGACTACAACCTCTCGGCGAACTACCAGATGCCGGAGGACTTGGTCTACAACGGGGAACTCGACCTCGTCAAGGCGGCGATCAAGGTTCTTCGCCCGGAGCTCGCCACGGCCGCCCGCCCAGAGTCGCTCGAGCTGTTCCTGCACTCGGATGCGCCGCCGGGGACCGGCCTCGGAAGCTCCTCGACGATGTGCGTCGCGCTCGTCGGGGCTTTCCAGCGGTATCTCCGGGAGACCTGGACGTCCTACGAGGTGGCGGAGCTCGCCTACAAGATCGAGCGGGAGGAGCTCGGCGTGAAGGGCGGCCGGCAGGATCAGTACGCCGCCGCGTTCGGCGGGTTCAACTTCATCGAGTTCTCCGGAAAGACGACGATCGTCAACCCGCTCAAGATCTCCCCGGGGGTCCTCAACGAACTGGGGTACCGCCTCCTGCTCTGTTACACCGGCACGAGCCACTACTCGAGCGACATCATCGAGCGCCAGCAGAGGAGCTACCGGGAGCACGAGAGCGCGACCGTCCTGGCCCTCGATGCGACCAAGCGGCTCGCCATCGACATGAAGAACCAGCTCTTGCGCGGCAACATCGACGAGATGGGCCGCCTGCTCGACGAAGGCTGGCAGCTCAAGAAGCGGTTCACGCAGGGGATCTCCAACCCGCAGATCGACCGGTTCTACACCTCAGCCCGCGACGCCGGGGCGCTCGGAGGCAAGTTGGTCGGCGCGGGAGGCGGGGGCTACATCCTACTCTTCTGCGATTTTGCCCGCCGTGCGAACGTGGCGAAGGCCGTCCAGGAGTCCGGGGGGCGGGTCGTCGACTTCACGCTCGTGCCGGACGGACTACAGACCTGGTCGGTCCGCTCGCCCGCGAGCTAGACCGTTGCGAGCGCGGCCGCTCC
>JAKIWY010000248.1 GCA_022749835.1 Thermoplasmata archaeon
ACGCGGAGACGATCAACGCCGACAGCGCCTCCGCCGGGTTCAGCGCCGCCGTTGCCCTGTCGCCGGGGGTCGTCGATGCGGGCCAATCGTTCACCGTCTCGGCGTCCACGCTGGGTACATCGGGGCCGCTCGCCTACGCCTGGGTCGGGCTCCCATCGGGGTGTTCGGGAACCCTGAACGCGACGGTCACCTGCTCGACGAAGGCCCCCGGAAGCTACTCGATGGGGGTCACCGTCAGCGAGTCGAACGGCCACGCGGTCTCCTCCTCGGTCGTCACGGAGGTCGTCAACCCGCTTCCCTCCGTGCGCGTGCTCGCCGGACCGCTCGGCACCGACGTCGGGGGCAACGTCACCTACTCGATCACCGGGACCGCGGGGACCCTTCCGTACTCCTGTGTGTGGTACCTCAATCGGAGCGTCGTGCACGGGGTCAGCGCCTGCTCGGGGGACGTGACGCTCGCCCTGCCGACGGTCGGGCCGGGCGTGGTGAGCGTGACGCTGACCGATGCGCTCGGGGCGACCGCCACGGGCAATGCGCCCTCCGTCAGCGTCGCGCCGAACCCTTCGGTCGTGCTCGTTCCCCCGGGGTCGGGCACCTCGCTCAAGGTCGGAAAGAGCCTGCGCCTCGAGGCCGCGGTCAGCGGCGGGACGGCCCCGTTCTCATTCGTCTGGCTGCTGAACAACAGCCAGATCGTCGGATTCGGCGGGGGGAACTTCACCTTCGCACCGACCGCCCCGGGCAACTACACGTTCAGCGTTCGTCTCACCGACACGGTCGGCGGGGCCAACTTGAGCAATCCGGTGACGATCTCGGTCACCCTCCCGCCTCCCGCGTCCACCCCGACCGGGTCATCGAGCTCGGGGTTCACGACGAGCGACCTCACCACGGCGATCTTCGCGGCGATCCTCATCGCCGGCGCCGTAGGCTTCGTGGGGGGCCGAGCTCGAAAGCGGCCGCCGACCCCGCTCGCCGCACATCCGGGCGACGAGCTTGGCCCGATGGCCCGCCCCCCTCCCCCGCAACCCCGAAAATAGGGCGGCACGTCCGCGCCCTCGTGCTGGGTCGGGGCCGCCGGGCGCCTAGTGGGGCCCCTTGAGCCGGGTCGTGCCCGGCCCGGCCGCTCCTTCCGGGGCGGCCGAGGAGGAACCTCCGAGGGCCCCGATCCGTTGGATCCATCCCTTCAGGTTCGAGAGCTCCGACGGGACAGACCCCCCTGAGGTGAACAGTGGCGACATCCCGCCGTACACCCCGAAGTCGGCGAGGCTCGGTTCCCCGAGGAGCCACTGCCGACCCTCGAGCATCCGCTCGACCATCCCGAGGTAGCTCACCATCTCCGCCTCGAACTCCGGACGCCTCAGCTCGAGAACGTGCCATGGTCCGCGGACGCGGTTCTGGATCTCCTCAAAGACCCAGCGCTCGCGCTCATCGGGGAGCACCGGCGGAACCCGGGTGACGACGGCGCGCCAGACCCGCTCTTCAAGCACCTGATGCCCCCAGTTGTCGAGGACCTCGGGCAGCCCCCGGTTGCCCCATGGATAGAGCGTCGGCTTCGGGGCGAGCGCTTCGGCGAACTCCGGGATCTTCTCCCAGGAGACCGTGCGACCCTCGTGCAGGAGTGCCGGAACGTAGTCCTGGCGGGTCGCCGCGATGAGCGATTGCTTGTCGTGGTACGGCACGACCTCGCGGGTGAACGGGATCCCCTTGAACGCGAGGAGTCTCTCGGCGCACACGCAGTAGTGGCTGATCGGCATGGTGTAGAGGACGGTCTTCGCGGCCACGGCCCGCGGAGCCCCGGCCCCACGATAACGACTTGCCGGGAGACCCGCGGTCCTAAGCTTTCACGGCCGGGGAACGGTCGCTCGTCCTGGGCGCTCCGCAAGCCACGCGTCCGGGGTGTGCGGCCATCACCCCGACGGGGAGCATGGCCGGCCCCCCCGGCCCCCACCCGCACGTCCCGGGGAAGCCGAACCAGAAGTGGAATAAGCCCCAGCCGGTTGAGTCGCAGGTCGAGCGCTGCGGAGTTTAGACGATGTACAAGGATGGACAGATCGTGTGCGATTCCTGCCAGACGATGATCACGCACCTGACCGGCGCGCCGGCGGAGGGGTACCCCAAGATGCACGACCTCTGCTCCGCCTGCTTCGCGGAGCTCTGGAAGAAGTCGTAGGCCGGCGGTCGTCGACGGCAGCGACCGGGGCCGGGGCGGCCCTGGCATCGCTCCCGGGCCGACGGACTCGTCTCTCGTTAAGGCAGGGCTGCTGGGCGAAATAACCGCGGTGTAGGCGATGCCCCTGCGGGCGGGCGAGCCGAGTGACCCGGCTACGCCGCGACGATCCAGGAGAGGACCCGTCCCAAGGACGGGGTCGCCCGGACCTCATGGCGTCGGCAGCTGCGGCAAAAGAGGACGCGCTCGCGCCGCCCCGACGCGAGCTCTGGGGTGGAGAGGTGTTCGCTCGGTTCGTGGTGACATTCGGGGAGTCTGCACGGGGCTGTCCATGTTCGATCCATCGTTTCCTCGCGTCGGGGCGTCAATGTAACAATGC
>JAKIWY010000249.1 GCA_022749835.1 Thermoplasmata archaeon
CGGCGTTTGAAAGGTACCCCAGTTCGGTCAACATTCCCCCCAGACGCACCCCGAAAATAGGTGTTTTCCCGGCGAACGAAGGGCGCGATGCGACAAGCTTTTGAGGGCTTCCCTCTGTAAGCGCGCCCCGAGGTCTTCTATGTTCAAAGCGCGCATCAAGATGGAGGTGCTCCGGGAGCTCGTGGAGGTAATTTCCACGCTCGTCTCCGAGGTAAAGCTCTCGGTTTCCAAGGACGGGATCGACGTGAAGGCGGTCGACCCGTCGCACGTCGCGATGCTGGTTCTCAAGCTCAATAAGTCCGGTTTCGAGGAGTTCACCGGCGAGCCGACGGAGATCGGGGTCGACGTCGAGAAGTTCAAGGAAGTGCTGAGGCTCTCCAAGCCCGGCGACATCATCGACCTGCAGTACGACGGCGGGAAGAACCGCCTGATCATCCATGTCGGGAAGGTGACCCGGCTCATGTCGGTCGTCGACCCGGCCGGCATCACGGACCCGAAGGTTCCGAACGTGACCCCCCCCGCCACCGTCGTCGTGAAGATGGACGAGCTTCGCCAGGGGATCCGGGGCAGCGAGAGCATCAGCGACCACGTGACGCTCACGCTCGACTCGGAAGGGTTCACGATGCACAGCGAGGGGGAGACCGACCACGTCGACCTCAAGCTACCCAAGGAGGGGCTCTCCAAGCTCGAGGTCAAGGAGACGGTCCGCAGCATGTACCCTCTCGATTTCTTCTCGAGCATGGTAAAGTCGATCACCTCGAGCGACGAGGTGACCCTGCACGTCGGCAACGAGTACCCGCTGAAGGTCGAGTTCTCCGTCGCCGGGGGCAAGGGCGAGGGCCGGTTCCTCTTGGCGCCGCGCGTCGAGGAAGACTGAGAACCCACGGCCGCGAATTCGACCAGGGCCCGAATCGAACTCCGCGCGTCGGAACCATGACCTCCACGCTGCCGCGGGTAGCCATCCTGGGGGCGGCCCGGACGCCGATCGGCCACTACGGCGGGGCGCTCAAGGGCGTCACGGCGGTTGCCCTCGGTGCCGTCGCGGCGCGTGCCGCCCTCGAGCGCGCCGGCGTGGCGGCGACCGAGGTGCCCGAGGTCGTCTTCGGCCACTGCATCCAAGCCGGGACCGGACAGAACCCGGCCCGCCAGGTCCTGCGCGCCGTCGGGGTCCCGGACGCCTCCGGCGGTGTGACGGTGAACATGGTCTGCGGCTCGGGAATGAAGGCGGTCCTCATCGCCGCCTCCATGATCCGCTCCGGGGAGTTCGACATCGTGCTCGCCGGGGGGATGGAGAGCATGTCAAGCGCCCCCTACCTCGTGGGCCCGGGAGCCCGCTGGGGTTTCCGATACGGGGGCCAATCGCTCGACGACGCGATGCTGAGGGACTCCCTGCTGGACGCCTACGGGGAGCACGAACACATGGGGATGACCGGGGAACGGATCGCCCGCGAGCTCAAACTCACCCGTGCCGACGTCGACGCCTTCGCGCTGCGCAGCCATCAGCGGGCTGCCCGAGCGAACTCCGATGGGACGTTCCGGGAGGAGATGGTCGCCGTCCCGAAGGAGCTGACGCCGAGCGGCAAGGGGCTCAGTGCCGACGAGGGACCCCGCGGTGACTCGACGATGGAGAGCCTCGGCCGCCTCAAGCCATCGTTCGCGCCGAACGGGCTGCTCACCGCCGGCAACTCCTCCCAGCTCTCGGACGGAGCCGCGGCACTGCTTCTCGCGAGCGATTCGGCAGCGAGCCGTCTCGGGCGTCGCCCGCTCGCCTTCCTCCACAGCGGGATGGTCGGCGGCGTCCACCCGTCGCGGGTGATGGAAGCCCCGATACCCACCGTACAGCGCCACTTGGACTCCGCCGGGTTGAAGCCTGTGGATTTCGCCCGCGTGGAGCACAACGAGGCGTTCGCCTCGGCATCGATCGCCGTGCAGAGGGCCTTCGGGTTCACCGAGGAGCAGTTCAACGTCCACGGCGGGGCGATCGCCCTCGGCCACCCGATCGGCTCGAGCGGGGCCCGCATCCTCGTCACCCTCGTCCACGAGCTGGCCCGGGCCAAGGGCGAGCTCGGACTGGCGACCCTGTGCATGGGCGGCGGCAACGGGCTCAGTGCGATCGTCGAACGGCGCGGGCTCTGACCCCGAACAGGTCGACGCCCAACAGCGCGCCCACGCGTCGGTAGACCGCGGTCGCCGCGCGGCGGTCGAGTCCCTGGAAGAGCGGCGCCGGGGAGCTCGCCACGACCTCGGCCCAGCGCGAGAGGACCCCGAGGGCCCGGTCCGCGCCGAGACCGTCGGCGAGGGCACGGACGAACTCGCGCTCCACGCCGAGAAGCTCGCGGAGCTTGAGGCCGCCCCGGGCTCCGGTGCTGACGCTCGTGCGCCACAGCCGGGTCATCTCGCCCCATCGGAGAGCGACCGTCGTGAGCGCGTCGTCCGACCAGTCCAAGCGGGCATGGTACGGGGTGCCGAGCAGGTAGATCTTGAGCGCGTCGGCACCGACCTGGTCGCCCGGAACCGAGA
>JAKIWY010000025.1 GCA_022749835.1 Thermoplasmata archaeon
CAGGTCCATGATCTCGACCGGATGGCCCTGGCCCGCGGCGAGGTTGATGAGACGTCCCTCGCCGAGGAGGTAGAGCCGTCGCCCGTCGGCGAGCTTGAACTCGTCGACTTGGGGACGAACGACACGGTGCTCCACGCTCATCCCCTTCAGGTCGGGGATCGAAACCTCGATGTCGAAATGACCGGCGTTCGCCAGGAGACAGCCGTCCTTCATCACGCGGAAGTGCTCGGCGCGCACGATATCGCGGTTCCCCGTGACGGTCACGATGAGGTCGGCCTGGCGAGCGGCATCCAGCATCGGCATGACGCGGTATCCTTCGAGCCGCGCCTCGATCGCCCGCACCGGATCGACCTCGGTGACGACCACGTCGGCGCCGAGACCGCGGAGCCTCGAGGCGATCCCCTTCCCCGACCAGCCGTATCCGCCGACGACGCAGACCTTGCCGGCGATGAGCAAGTTCGTCGCGGTGAAGATGCCGTCGAGGACCGACTGGCCGCAACCGTAGCGGTTGTCGAACAGGTGCTTCATCTCGGCGTCGTTGACGTCGATCGCGGGGAAGCGGAGCTTGCCGGAGCGCTCGAGGGCGCGCAGCCTCGTCACGCCCGTCGTCGTCTCCTCCGTCGAGCCCAAGATTCGGCCGCGGTCGGCCCGTTCGGTGTGCGCGAGCGCGACCAGGTCGGCCCCGTCGTCGATGATCACGTCCGGGTCGGCGTCCAGCATCGCCCGGATGCCCGCATGGTACTCCGCGACGGATTCGCCTTTGACCGCGAGGGTCGGCACCCCCTCCTTGAGGAGCGCCGCGACGGCGTCGTCGTCGGTCGACAGCGGGTTCCCCGCCGCGAGGTGGACGTCCGCCCCGCCGGCCTTGAGGGCGAGGGCGAGCGCCGCGGTCTTCGCCTCCACGTGGAGGACGAGGGAGAGCGTCCGCCCCTTGAACGGGAGCTCGCGCTCGAAGCGGGCGCGGATCCCCTCGAGGACCGGCATTCGGGAACGGGCCCAAGCGACCTTGTCGCGACCTCTCGCTAGGTCTCCCGGCATGGCGGGGCGCGATGAGCGGGGCCGGCTTAAAAGTTGGCTGGACGGGGCTCCCAAAATGGAGGTCCCGGGAGGGTGGCGACCGCGCGACGCGGGAAACGGTTGGCCGGCTCGTCCGATAAGGGCCGCGGTCTCGGGGTCCTACTGGGTCACCGCTCCGCAGAACGGACAGACGAGGTAGTCCGGCGGGATCTCCTTGCTGCAGTTCGAGCACGCCTTCATCGCCGCGGCGGCGGGCTCCGGGGTCGGAGCGCCGGCGGAGGTCGCCGGGCGAGAGCTGGGTGCGGAGGCCCCGGGGGCAGACCGCGGGGCGGGGGTCTGCGCCTGGGCAGCCGCCTTCGCGGCGAGCGGCTTGGAGGGAGCGGCCGGAGCGGGGGTTGGCGCGGGGAGGGTGGAAGCCTCCGGAAGCGCCCCAGGGGCCGTGGGCCCATCCGGGCCGCCGGAGTCGTCCGACGGCGGGGCGGTCATGCCGGTCCGGCTTCCCTGCGCCTGCTGGAGCTTCCATTGGCTGAAGGGGATGTAGGTCGGCTGGCGCTTCCACCAGTCCCAGAACGCCCCCTCTCCGTAGTTGTCCCCGAGCTCCTTCTTCGCTTCGGCCCGGTGCCGCTCGACGACGTCGTTGTAGCCCTGGCGTTCGGGGTCGCTCTTCGCCTCCTCGTCCTTTCCGAGGAGTTGCGCGGAGCACTCGGGGCAGACGCGGGAGATCGCGGGGATCGTGGAGCCGCAGCGCGAGCAACGGACGAGCTCGGCTTCGAACTCGGCGCCGCACTTCGGACAGGCGCTCGCATCCTCAGGGATGAGCGCACCGCACTCCCCGCACTCGACGAGCTTGCCCTTCGCCTGGGTGCGCATCATGTAGAGCGCGCCGATGGCGCCGACCGGCACGGCGATGGCGATGACCAAGAGCAGCCAGAGGGGAAGCCCGAGGATGCTCTGGGTCCAGAAGCTCTGGGAGTGGCTCGCGGGCGGGGCGATCGTGAAGTCGTTGGTGAAGTTCTGGTAGACCACGCGACCGTTGTAGCTCGCGGCGACGCTGAGCGAGTAGGTCCCGGGGGCCATCGTCGTGAAGATCTGCATCTGGAGCTCGAAGTCTCCGGTCTTGGCGATGGCGTTCCCCACCGGGATCGGGCCCTCGACGCCGATCGCCTTCACGGTGATGTTCGCCTCGCCGGCCCCGGCGTAGATGACCGTGCCGTGGCCGAAGTAGTCCAGGCCGTTCTGCAGCTCCCCGTTCGGCGGGGTCACGTTGAGCGCGATGTAGGCGGGCACGATGCGCAGCGCGATCGACTGATTCTGGTAGCCACCGGCTTGAGCGCCGGTGCCGAGCCAGACGACCGCAAGGTCGATCGTGGCGTTGAAGGTGCCGTGCAGTCCCGTCGTGTTCTCGGTGACGAGCCAGGTGAAGTTCGCCGCTGCCTGGACGCCCGGGGCCAACGCCCCGTGGTGGAGCGGAAGGCCCAGGGGAACTCCGGCGAGGGGCGAGCCCACGCCGTGGTAGGTCAAGCTGGCGTTGTACGACCCGACCGGGCCGACGCCCGTGTCCTGGACGACGGCGCTGATGCTCAGGGTCTGTCCGATCGCCACCGTGTGGTTGAAGTCGCTGTGACCGTCGACCATGATGATCGCCGCGCTCAACGCGACGCTCGGGCCGTAGGTAGGATACTGGACCGCTCCGGCGGAGTCCACGCCCGCCGGGTCCATTCCGGAGGGGTACGCCGTAAGGGATGCGTAACCCCACTGCGTCGAGTTCTTGACGCCCGGCGCGGTCACGGCGATGTGGTAGCTTCCGAGGTAGATGCCGTCCGGAAGGGTCGCCTGGGTGACCACCGAGGTCGCCAGCAACAGGTAGGCGTCCCCGGTGAGCCCGGTGACCCCGTAGCCCGGCAGGTGCATCGATAGGTCCCACGCGCTCACGTATCTCGACAGATCGCTCGAGGAGTTCGTCAGGTTGTTGAGGGCGCTCGCCGTCTGGTTGTTCGCCTGGCTCGAGTCGTAGGAGTAGAACGCATTGAGCCTCGCCCCCTCGAGCGGCGCGCCGCCCTGGGCGGTGACCGGCACCATCGACCACCGGTAGAAGTCGGCCGTGCTGGTGGCGTCGGGGATGACGGCGGACTGGTTCCAGAAGACGCCGAGGCGTGCCGTCGGGACCGTCAGGTTGGCGAGGTAGGCGACCGCCCCGTCCGAAAGAAGAAGCTTGTTGGAGCCCCAAGGGGTGGGCGGGAGGAGGTTCACCCCGACCGGGGTCCCCGGGGTGAGATTCCAGTTGAGGTCGAGCGAGCTGTCGACGGCGGAGAGCGTGCTGTTCGCGCCGGTCACGCTCATGTTGAAGTCGACGACCGGGGTGAGGGAGATCGTCACCGAGATGATGTCGACCGGCTGGGCGCTCGGGCCGAGGCGGACGAACACCGCATCCGGCCCACCGAACGCCCCGACGCCCTGCAGGTAGCTCGTGACGCCGTTGTCGTTGATCGAGCGGATCGCGTTCGCCGAGATGGGGACGATCACGTGCTGGGGGCTCCCGTTGTAGTAGTGGAGCGTCCCGAGGGAGTTGTTCCCGTGGTAGAAGATCGAGTTCCCGTTGCTCGAGGACGTGTTGCCGTTCGGGTCCCAGTAGAAGACGTCGATCGCTCCCGTGGCGATCTGTGGGTAGGAGTAGTCCAGGGAGAGGTTCTCCGCGTTCGTCGGGCCTTGGAAGTTGGTGAAGTTCGCCGAGGAGCTGGGGGAGACCGTGAAGTTGCCGGCCCAGGAGAACGGCGTGGGCCCGGGAACGCCGAAGGCGCTCGAGTTGTCCCTGTAGGTGCCCTTGACCGAGCTGTTTCCGATGAACGCGTGGGCACCGGCCGCCACCGTCAACGACGGAGCGTAGGAGGTGTCCGCCCGCAGCGCCGGGTTCTCCGGTAGGGTTACGATCGCCTTGTTCGGACCGATGGAGCTCGAGTTGACATCGAGGGTCGAGTTCGTGCCGGTGACGACCAGCCACCCGGGGAACTCGAAGGTGCTGTTGTAGAGCGTCATGGAGCCGCCGGCGGAGACGTTGACGCTCAGCTTCGCGAAGGCGTTCAGCACGCCGGTGTCGGTCTTGAGCGTCGAGCCGTTGAAGGAGACGATCCCCTGGTCATCGAAGCTGTAGATGTGGCTCAGGCGCTGGGAAACCGTGCCGGTGTTGCTCACGAACTGCACGAAGTCCAGCGTGATGTCGCGGACGGTGAGGGTGCCCCCGGGAAGGACCGTGATGTTGCCGGCCTGGCCGTAGATGCTGGAGCCGACGGTCGCGGGGCTGATCAGGTAGGGGGAGTTCGACGGCCCGACCACGAGGTCGCCGTGGAGCGCGGGATGGACCGCCGACGCGCTATGGACCCCCTGGGCAGGGGAATGGGCGCTCCCGCTGGGCGCGCCGGGGGCGACCGACGCCCCCAGATGGCCGGGCGCCGAGGCGAAGGCGCCGAAAACGACGATCAGCATGAGGCCGCCCAACAGTAGCCATTCGTTTCTGTGTCCGTTCATCGGATCCCCCGTCGACCGGGGTGGACCAAGCCCGAAAAGTTGTCCACGGACGAATTAAAGGGCGTTTGCCGGTATAAAAAACCATGTTGCCAAATTGCGCCTCCCGGGGGAGACCGGTCTCCGCCGAGAATTGTGGGTGAGCCGGGGGGCCCCGGCGCTCGTTCCCGGGCCCCGGGGTGCGACCGGCCGCTCCCCCGCGGGCATACGTTGATATCCCGAATCCTCGCAAACTATCCCTGTCATGTCGGGAATGCACTGGCGTCGCGCTCGGCAGTTGTCTCGGGCGCGCGCCGTGACGCCGGTGATTGCGACCGTCATCATGGTCCTCATCGGGGTCGCCACCGGGGTCGTGCTCTGGTCGTTCAAGATCCCGTATCCCGCCTCCCAGGTCCG
The DNA here is from genome assembly GCA_022749835.1 of Thermoplasmata archaeon. Classification (GTDB taxonomy): domain Archaea; phylum Thermoplasmatota; class Thermoplasmata; order Lutacidiplasmatales; family UBA184; genus Lutacidiplasma. The sequence continues at coordinate 4,933 of JAKIWY010000025.1, forward strand.
CGTCTCCTACATCGCCGAGAACGCCGGCAAGTCCCCGGTGTGGGGCGACCCGACCGACTGCGTCCCGTACGGAAACTACGTGATGTACTCGAACCCGTGGTGGAACGCCTACTTCCTTCAGTGCCAGACGAACCTCGATGGCAACTACTCGACGATGAATTCGACGCAGATCTCCTTCACCGCCCACTCGCCGCAGAACATCCCGCTTTCCGAGATCCAGTTCACCTTCGAATGCAACGGGACGACCGCCCTCGTCTCGGGCTCGCTCGCGGCGATGACCTGGTTCCCGGGGGTCTCGAGCTCCCCGGCCCCGAACGCGCCCCATCTCGGCTGGTGCGGGACGTTCCACGCGGGCGGCTTTGGCGGCGGGGCGTTCGGTACCCTCTACAACCGGCTCGGGATCTTCGTGCCGTTGAGCCAGAACTCGACGGTCCTTCAAGACGGCGACACGTTCATCCTCTACATCCACACGGCCGGCTCGGTCTACGATCCGTTCTCCGGGGGTCCGGACACGGACGACTTCCACGGGGCCCCTTCGTGGTGCTTCACCGTCCCCGGTGACTGCACGATCTACCTGACGTACACCGGCGTGCCGCAGACGCTGCTCGCGACGATCCCTCTCATCGACGTCTCGGGCGCCGGCGAGTAGGCCGCGCGTCACCCCGGGACTGAGAGGACCACCTTTCCGAAGACCGCAGGCGAGCCCGCCCGCGCGAACGCGTCGACCCCCTTGGCGAACGGGTAGGTCGAGTCGACGACCGGTTTTAGCCGACCAGCGGAGAGTTCGGCGAGTACCGCGTCGAACTCGGAGCGGTTGGCCATCGTGCTACCGCGCACCGACGCCTGTCGCCAGAAGAGCGTCCTCAGGTCGATCGTCACCTCCGGGCCCTGGGTGGCGCCAATGACGACCACGCGGCCCCCCCGGGCGAGCGCCCGCACCGAACGGCCGACGGTCGGCGCCCCGACCGAGTCGAAGATGACGTCCACGCCGCGTTTTCCGCTCCACTCCCAGAGGACCCGGTCGAGCGGTCGGCCGTCGTCGAAGGCGAGGACATCGTCAGCACCCATCGCTCGGCAGCGCTCCGCCTTGTCTAGATTGCGCGCCACGACGACCACCCGAGCCCCGGACGCCTTCGCCACCTGGATCGCGGCGGGGTTGACCGCCCCGCCCGAGCCGACGATGGCGACCGACTCCCCGGCTTGGAGCGCGCCGACCGTCCGTAACGCCCGCCAGGCCGTTTGGAAGACGAGCGGGACGCTCGCGGCCTCCCCGTAGCTCCAGCCCGACGGCATCGCGTGGACGTTGCGGGAGGGTACCGTCACGAACGGCGCCGCGCTTCCCTGGGTGTGCTCCCCGACGATCCTAAAGCTGCGACAGAGCGCTTCCTGACCCGCGCGACAGGCCTCGCAACTCGCATCCCATAGCCCGGGGTTGAAGAGGACGGAATCGCCGAGGGAGAGGCCCTCGACTCCCGAACCCAGCCGGTCCACGACCCCGGCTCCATCCGAGCCGAGGACGTGCGGCAGCCCGACCGGCACCCCCGGTATCCCTTGGAGGACGAAGCGGTCGAGGCGGTTGAACGAGGCCGCCCGGATGGCGATGCGGACCTCCCCGGGCCCCGGTTCGGGTTCCGGGACCTCGAAGAAGCCGAGCTCGGAGGCTCCACCGTGCCGGGAGAAACCGAAGCCGTTCATTCCGCCCGGGGTTTGCGAGACTCCCAGCGCGTCCCCTGGGCGCTGTCCTCGACAAGGACGCCGGCGGCCTTGAGGGCCTCGCGGATCCGGTCGGCCTCCGAAAAATCTCCCCGCTCCCGCGCGCGCTTCCTCGCTTCGAGCGCGACGGTGACGAGCGCGTCGGCCCCGGTCGACGGAGGGGTCGGCGTCAGGGGTTCGAAGATACCGAGGACCTCCTCGGCCCACTGGTAGGGGGCGAGGAGTTGGCTGAGGGCCGCTCCGCTCAGCTTCGCCCGATCGCCGACGAACTCGCCGGCCCTTCGCGACCAGCCGAACAGCGTGGCGATCGCCTCGCGGGTGTTGAAGTCGTCCGAGAGGACCGCATCCAGGCGCTCGACGGCGGCGGCTGACTCGCGAGCCACCTCCTCCGGGAGCTCGACCCCCTCGCCCTCGGCGCCTCGTTGGGCCAACGCCTCGAGAAGTCTCCTCCTCGGCACGGAGAGGCGTTGGTGGGCTTCTCGGGCTTCGGAGAGCGACCGGTCGGGGTCGAAGTCGAGGGGGCTGCGGTAGTGCGCGTTGAGGTAGTAGAAGCGCAGGACCCCCGGTCCGACCTCGTCGATCACGTCGTCGAGGCTCACGACGTTGCCGAGGGATTTCGACATCTTCTCCCCCTTGAAGTTCAAGAGGCCGACGTGCATCCAGTAGTTCACGAGCGGCGATTCCCCGGTCGCCGCCTCGGCGAGGGCGATCTCGGCCTCGTGATGGGGGAACTTGAGGTCGAGGCCCGCCCCGTGGAGGTCGTAGCGGGCCCCGAGGAGGCGCACGGTGATCGCGGTGTCCTCGATATGCCAGCCCGGCCTTCCCGGGCCCCAGGGGCTCTCCCACGAGGGCTCTCCCGGGGTCGCGGCCTTCCAGATGACGAAATCCTCCGGGGAGCGCTTCGCCTTGTCGAGCTCGACGCGCGCGCCCGGGCGAAGGGCCTCGGTCTTCTGCCCGGAGAGCTTGCCGTACTCACGGAACTTGGCGACCTCGTAGTAGACGCTCCCGTCGGCCGCGTAGGCGTAACCCTGGTCGATGAGCTGCCGGATCTGGACGAGGATCTCGGGAATGTAGTCGGTGGCGTGCGGGTAGTAGTTGACCGAGGCGACCCCGAGGCGCTCCATCGCCACCCTCCAGCGGGCGAGGTGGCGGTCGGCGAGCGAGAGCGGGTCGACTCCGAGCTCGGCGCCGCGGGCGATGACCTTGTCGTCCAGGTTCGTGACGTTCTGGACGTAGAAGACCCGGTACCCCCAGCGGCGGAGCGCCCGCGCGACCACGTCGAAGGTCACCGCGGTCTTCGCGTGCCCGACGTGGGCGTCGTCGTACGGGGTGAGCCCGCAGACGAACAGGCCGACCTTTGGCGGGGTGATCGGGACGAAGAGCCGGACCTCCCGGCTCATCGTGTCGTAGACCGAAAAGCGCCTCACGGTCCTAGAGTCCCCGGATCGCCGCGCGGACGTCCTCGACCAGGTCTTCGGGGTCCTCGATGCCGCAGGAGAGCCTCACGAGGCCGTCGGAGACCCCCCGCTTCTCGCGCTCCGCGCGCGGCACGCTCGAATGCGTCATCGACGCCGGATGCTCGGCGAGCGATTCGACCCCGCCGAGGCTCTCGGCGAGCGTGAAGACCCTCAGTCGCTTCAAGAACCGGCGAGCGGCCGGGGCGCCTCCCTTGAGCTCGAGGCTCACCATCCCTCCGAATCCGTCCATCTGGCGGCGGGCCAGGGCATGCTGGGGGTGGCTCTTGAGCCCCGGGTAAAGGACCCGACGGACGCCCCGGGCCCCCTCCAGCGACTGCGCGACCGCCTGGGCCGACTTGCCGTGCGCCCGCATCCGCAATGAGAGCGTCTTGATCCCCCGCAAGACGAGGAAGCAGTCGAACGGGCTCGGTACCGCCCCTACCGCGTTCTGGAGCCACGCGAGCCGCTCGGCGAGCGGCCGGCCCCGGACGACGAGCGCCCCGCCGATGATGTCGGAATGGCCACCCAGGTACTTCGTGGTCGAATGGAGGACGATGTGGGCGCCGTGCTCGAGCGGTCGCTGGAGCGCCGGAGAGGCGAACGTGTTGTCGACGGCGACCAGCGTCTTCGCGGCCCGGGCGAGCCGGACGGCTTCGGAGAGGTCGCAGAGCTTCAGGAGCGGATTGGTCGGAGTCTCCAGGTAGAGCAGCCTCGTCTTCGCCGCGCGCAGCGCGCTCCAGATCGCCTCGGGGTTCGTGGTGTCGACGTACTCCACCGAGAGGCCGAACTGGCGCCGGTGGTGCTCGAACAGCCGGTAGCTCCCCCCGTAGAGGTCGTCGCCGGCGACGACCCGGCTGCCCGACGGGAGCATCTCGAGGAGCGTCGCGAAGGCGCCGAGGCCTGAGGAGAAGGCGAGTCCCCGGTCGCCCCCCTCGAGGTCCGCGAGGGCGGCTTCGAGCGCCGCCCGGGTCGGGTTGCCGGTCCGTCCGTAGACGAACCCGCGGTCCTTGTTCGGGGCGGTTTGCTCGAACGTGCTCGACAGGTAGACCGGCACGTTGACGGCGCCGGTGAGCGGGTCCGGGGGCTGGCCGGCGTGGATGAGTCGGGTATCAAATCGCACGGCTGCCCCCACGGCTCGATAGATAGTTCAAGAGGTCGTGGCGCGTCAGGACCGCGACCGGTTCTCCTCCGGGCCGGGCGCGGACCAGAAGCGCGCGCTCCTCCTTGAGCAGGTGCAGAAGTTCGCCGACCGGCGTCTCGCGCGCGACCTCGCCGAACGGCGGCCCCATGATGCGCGGCACGGTCCGGCCTAACACGTCCTCATCCTCGAGAGCGCTCCTTAGGATATCCTCCTCCTGGAGGCTTCCGACGTTCTCGAGACCCGCGAGCACCGGCACCTGGGAGACGCCGTGCTGGCGCAACGTGGCGAGCGCGTCGGAGACGGTCGTGGTCGGGCTCACGCTCACCAGCGCCGGGGTGAACGTCTTCTGGCGAAGCAGGTCGAGAACGACCGCCTGCTCCTCGAGGAACCGCTTTTCGAGCATCCATTCATCCGAGTAGAACTTCGAAAGATACCGGTCCCCCGAGTCCGGGAGCACGATGACGACCGTCGAACCCTCGGGGATCGGCCGCTCGGAGAGCCATTTGAGCGCCCCGGCGACCGCCGAGCCCGAGGAGCCGCCGACGAAGAGGCCCTCCTCGCGGGCGAGCCGGCGCGCCATGAGGAACGACTCCTTGTCGTCGACCTCGACGAACTCGTCCATCACCTCGAAGTGGATCGACTTGGGTACGATATCCTCCCCGATCCCCTCCACCTGGTACGGCGTCCAGCGCTGGAGCTCGTGGGTGCGGAAGAACGGACCGAGCACGGAGCCCTTCGGGTCGACCGCGACGACCTTGACGGAGGGCCGATGCTCCTTGAAGTAGCGGCCGATCCCGCTCAGCGTCCCTCCCGTGCCGACGCTCGCGACCACCGCGGCCAGCGACGTTCCCCCGGCGTGGTCGATCTCGGGTCCGGTCGTCCGGTAGTGAGCCCCGGGGTTCTCCGGGTTCTCGTACTGGTTCGGATAGTACGCCCCCGGGATCTCCTTGGCGAGGCGTCGGGCGACCGAGTAGTGGCTCATCGGATGCTCCGGCGGGAGCTGGCTCGGCGTGACGACGACCCGGGCGCCGAAGGCGCGCAACAGCCGGATCTTCTCGGCACTCATCTTGTCGGGGATCACGAAGACGGCGTGGTAGCCCCTGACCGCGGCGACTAGCGCGAGCCCGACGCCCGTATTGCCGCTGGTCGCCTCGACGATCGTCCCCCCGGGCTTGAGCCAGCCGTTCGCCTCGGCGGCGTCGATCATCGCCGTGCCGATGCGGTCCTTGACGGAGCCGCCCGGGTTGAGGAATTCGAGCTTCGCGAGGAGTCGGTAGGGAACTCCCGCGCCTACACGGTGCAACGGGACGACCGGGGTATCCCCGATCAGGTCGAGGATGCTCTGGGCGGGGCGGGGCCGGCCACTCATCGGGGTCGGGAAGGGGGGGTGGCGAATAAGCTCTTGTCGGCGCGGGGCCGGGTCTGCCCACGGGTCGGAGGCGCCGGAGCCGGATTGATACGTTCCGTTTGAACGCGACGGTTAAAGCGCTACGCTCCCCTTGAACGCCGTCCGCGAAGGTCCCGTGATCGGCTCACTCGAAAAGGACGTGCTGCTCTCCCTGCGGGAGCTCGAGGAGGCTCCGGCCCGCGACGTGCGCCGCCGGCTGGAGGCGAAGGGCACCCACGTCGCCTACACCACCGTGGCGACGATCTTGAGCCGCCTGTTCACTAAGGGGTTCGTGCGGCGGCGGCGGGAGACCTGTCGAGGGGGCGAGCGCTATGTGTATCGGCCCGTCGACTTCGAACGGAAATACCTGCGCAATATGCTCCGGGGCGTCGTGACGCTGTTCGGTCCGGCCGGGGTGGTCCATTTGAACGAGGAACTCTCGAAGCTCGACCCGTCGGAGGAGCGCGACCTCAAGCGCCGGCTCGGCCTGTAGCGAACCGATTCCGAGATGTTCCCGCTCTTCTGGATCGTACTCTACCTCCCCGTGGCGGCGTGGGCCGCCACCGGGGCCGGCCTGCTCGTCGCCGCCCGACGCTCCGCTCCGGTGGTCGTCCTCCGGTTGGCTTCTGTCTTCCTCGCCCTCTGGGCTCTGCTCGCCACGACGACCCTGTTGTGGGTGGTGAGCCACGGCGGCTACCCGGCGCTGTGGGCTCTTTCGCGCTCCCCGCTGGAGCTCTTCCGCTCCGGGACCGCCGGGCTCTGGGCGGCGGGGGCCGCCGGGGCGCTCGTCCTTCTCAGCGTCGCGTTCGTCCTCAACCAGCTCGTCGGTCACGGTTCGCTCGCCCTGCTCGAGCCGTCGGAGCTTCCCTGGCCGGCGGCCCTCCCCCGCCCCAACGAGCGGACCCGGCTCCTCTCGTACGAATCCGACGGGGTGGAC
>JAKIWY010000250.1 GCA_022749835.1 Thermoplasmata archaeon
CAGGTATTCCAGCCGGCGCTGGGGCACATCCTCAGTTCAACGGTTCTTGAGGTGACGCAGGTCGTGATACAGTTGGTGCGGCTCGGTACCGGGGCCGGAGGCTGATTGGTGACTGGCCGAACATGCGTGGACTGTGGGCGTACCGTGAGCCGCTCGAAGAGCCCCCGGTGGGGGTGGTGCCGAAAGCGGCGAAGACGCGACGCAACCACGGTACGAACCACGGCATGGCGGGGCAGGACCCCGCCGGGATCGCGCTCCCCGAAAGCGGCGAGCCGCCCCGAGCCGACTGTCGATCTCGCACGTTCACCTCCACATTTTGGGCCTGCCCCGGCCGAACCAGCGCCGGACTTGGCGTCCGCACTCGAACCGGAGCCGGTATCGCCCCCACCTTCAACGATTGCCCCGCCGATCTTACCGAGGCACACGAGCCGACCGAGCGTCCCGTGGGGGACGCACGGCCTCAACGTGGCCCGGCTTAAGACCGACGATCTCGAAGAGCGTATCCTGAATCCGGACACGCCCCCGGGGGTGCGGTTGGCGTGCCGGAAGGAGTTGGTACGTCGGCTCGGCCTCGGCCCGCGGAGCCCTTGGGCATTGACCTCCGAGGAGAGGGCGTACGCGCAGACCGTGGCGGGCTTCGAGGGCTAAGGCGCGTGGGGACCAGAACCATTGGCTCGCGTCCCTCCAGTGGCTGCCGATCACGACGAATCGACCGCGGCCCCCGGAACGTCGCGCCGGCGTGCTCGAGAGGGCCATCTTAGGTAACCCTGGTTCCTCGGCCCGGAGTGATCGGACTCGAGGCAATGACCTCCCAAGAGTTCGAGGAGTCGCTCCGCAGCGCGATCGCTCGCCGCGCCGACGACCAGGTCCAGCATCGGATATGGTCCAACGCCGTCGCCTCGGAGACGAGCCGACGAGAGTACGCGCAGCTTCTCCCCGAGGGAAGGGACACACCCCACTTTCACTTCTGTAAGGTCATCGTCGCTGAGACCGGGCAACGGGTCGGCGAAACATGGTACAGTGTGGAGGAAAAGGGCGGGAGGATTCAATTCTGGCTCCATTGGCTCTGGATTGACCCTAGCCATCGCCGTCGAGGGTATGCGACCCAGGTGTTCGCGCTGCTCGAACAAGTGGCCAGAATGAAGGGGGCGGATCGAGTCGGCCTCTCCGTAGCGGCGGACAATCGCGACGCCCTTGCGCTCTACGCGAAGCTCGGCCTTCAAACGACGAACATGCGGATGGCGAAGTGGCTTTTCGGTCCTCCGTGAACCTCCGAACTCCGGGAGGGTCCCCATCCGTCGGGACCGGGGCCCTACGTTCGCCTTCCGGGCGTGACGCGGCTCTTCTTCGGCGTCGCCCGACACCGGGACCCCCCGCCGGCTCAGAGCTCGACGGTTCGCACGCCCACGTTTCGGGCGGCGACAAGTTGAGCCTGGTCCCTCGAGGCTAGCGCGGTCCGTTCCCGGCGGGCGAGGGCGATGTACACGGCGTCGTAGATTGTCACGGCTTCGTCATGCGCGATTTCCCACGCTCCAGCGAGGAGGGGCGAATGGGAAGAGAGCGTAACCGTGAGCTCCGAGAGCTCCCGGATAGCTCGGAGCGCCTCCCTTGCCTCGGCGGGGTTCAATCGCTTCTGCCGCCAGGCAGTCAGCACCGCGTTCGTCGCCTCGAGCGGAAGTAGCTCCACCGATGCGGGCCCCTCTCGGAGCACGCCTTCGATCGATTCCCAGTGTTCCTCACGAAGCACGAACGCCGCGAAGGCGGAGGCATCAATGACCGTCACGGTCCTCCCGAAGCAGGCCGGCGGCGAAGCCACGGGGCCTCGGGGTCAATGGGGCATGCTTCGCGTGGAGCTCCGCGAGGAGACGCTCGGAACGCCATCGGCGAAGGCGATCCTGGATGAACTGCCGGAGCTCCTCGGGCCAATCGATTTCCTGCTTGGAGCGTCGAACTTCCTGCAAGACCTCCGGTGGGACCTTCACGCTAACGACAGAAGTTTCACTCATGGTTTACCATAGGATGGTACGAATGATAAACCTGACGTGTACCTGGGAGGGCCTTGGTGGGTGGACTTGAACCTTCGGTGCCGAGCCCCGAGTGGCTGCCGGCTCGCCCGGGCGATGTTCGGGCGAGCGGGCGAAGCCCGCTCGGGAAGGTGTCTTACTCGCTGCGGGTGGCGACCGCGCGGACGAGATCGTTGCGCGTGACGATCCCTACGAGGTGCTCGCCTTCGACCACGGGGATCCGGTTGATCGAGTTCTCGACCATGATCTCGGCGGCCAGTTCGAGCGGCGCGTCCGGCCGGATCACGTACGCCGGAGAGGTCATGGCGTCCGCGACGACCATCTCCTCGAGCCGTTGGCGCGCGGAGCGAAGCCACGGCTCTCGTTGGTCGAGGAAGCCCACCGTCAGGATGTCCAGGAGGCCCTTCACGTCGTGGCGCGAAAGGGCGCCGGCGTACACTCGGGCGACGTCGCGCTCGCTCAGGACCCCGCCAACGCGACCCGAGGCGTC